>JAVBSH010000180.1:0-8708 GCA_031547085.1 Bacteroidales bacterium | reverse complement strand
ACAGGATTGTCAAAGATGAGTGCCGTTTACGTAAGAATGGATTTGTGGACAGAATCTTTGCCACTTGTGCAGCCTTGCATAATTTCAGGATCAAACGCAGGCCGTTCCAGTACGAAAACAAATTAACATAATGTCTAATATTAATGATATCGGGATTATATCCCCATAGAATAAAGTACAATTGTCCGTCTGTATAATACGGATATTTAATCCAAATTTTTTTTACTTTAAAGTCAGAATATTCTCCATAACCAGCATTTAAATGAAAAACAGTATCAAGTTTTTCTTTTTCAATCCATTCAAATATTTGTTTTTTAGTCTTTCTATCATAACCACCAATCCATAAATTATCATTTAAACGACCATTAAAAAACAATTGCATTGTGTCTATGCCTTTAGAGAATGACTCTAATAATAATCCTTCTTTTGTGATATTATACACTTTCCTTAAATCATCAAAAGGATCAGGAACTACTAAGAAGGAGTTAGTGGCTCATCATTCTCTGGGCTCTCGCTACAATTTATTGCCATTAATATAACTAAAAGCATTAATAACCTACTCGTTATATTTTTGATGCTTGCCACACTTTTGAAATGCTCTCGGACCACCATTACGCTGTCAAAATTATTGTAATACACCATATTTAATTGATAAAACTATCCGATTATACCTATCTTATTTCTTGAAAATACTATGAATTTCAATTCTTCTTGCAACTATTTACGTTTAACAGTTCAAGACTTGGCAAAAATATAAAAAATATTGGTTCTTATGTTGTCGATAAAAGATTTATTGGATTAGTCATAGATGTCGCGACGGTCGGGTTCGTGTTGTTCAAAGGCATGGCGCTGAAAGAAACCGCCGACAATATCAATCCGTTAAAGTTACCTCAAATTCATAAGATTGACGCAAGCGTGGTATGAAGGCACTGCCGAATATTGAGGTCTTGTGATAATTTTAACGGTGCATTCCTCAACAAAGTTAAATGCGCCCTATCAACAGGAAAAAGTCTCTTGTTCATCCCTGATTCCGGGATTGTCTTTGTCAGTAATCTTTTTTTGTCTGATTTCGCGGTATTTTCCCAACACTTTTTTTACATCGCTGGTATTTTCTTTGGATTTCCCATTGCCATAGACACCAGCGTAAAAATTATTTACCGGGCCGGTTAGGTCATCTTCCTTGTCGGCATGCAGCGAACCGAGTATCGAAGGCGATGGTTTACGGTTAAAGCTGTCCCACCATCTATATAATGAACGTAAAAATGTGGCAGGATCGCCGGACGAATGGCTAAACTGCCTGAAACGGAATTCCTCGCTGGCAAGGTAAGCCTGACGGCGGGCATGTAATTGCCGGTAAAAACGTATACCGAGGCGAACCAACCAATAGAGCGCAAATAAAGCAACGATCATAACCCCGGCAAAAACATACCAGCACATGCCAAGGATCAACAACGGGCCTTTGTCGCCGGCTTTGGCTGTTACCGGTTTTTGGGTAGCTGCAAGGCTGTCTTTCAGGGTAGTGAGAATCCCGAGGTTTGGATTATCTGCAATGTGGATTGTCTTTTCCCGGGTAGCTTTGGAAAACATCTTGTTGGAGAAGGGATTCCAATAAGCAACGGTGATTGCAGGAAAAGTGAAATCGCCGGCTTTCTCAAACAGGTAGGTTACCGTTTGCGAGATTCGCCCGTTGGCATCCGCTCCATCGCGCGTGTCGGTGAGCACAGCGTCCTGCGGATATGAACTGGCCCAGTCAACCCGTTCCTTGTTCGCCAGGTCGGGAATGAATTGAGGCAACGTCCCTTTGGCATCAATGACAATCGTCCGCTTCACTACATCACCTACTTTGAGGTCGCTTAATAGCGGATTCCATGTTTCGTGAAGGCTCACATCCTTGGCAACGAACCAGTCGCCTTGTTCCTTGAGGCGTTCGGGAACATCGCGCACTGTGAATGGTTGCGGCTTGGTGTGTATCGTCGTCTTTTGCGACTGGGAACTTCCTTCCGGTGGCGTTTGCGCTGTTATTTCAAATTCGGGAACCGTATAACTGCCGGACTTGTATGGAAACACGATATAATAAAACTGTATGCCCGAATATTTCTTATTGTTGATGGTAAAGACACCCGGAACCGATTTTTCGAACGGCACAATAAATGCATTCGGTATTTGGAGGTTGCTGAACTCCAACGGAGCGGTGAACCAGGTGGAAGTATACACCGTGATGGTTACCCGGAACGATTGCTGCACATATACCGACTTACGGCTCAATTCCACTTCGGCAAAATTTTGGGCATGGAGTGATGCCGTGGAGCATAAGAACAAAAAGACGATCATCAAACAACTTGCGGCTAAATTTTGTGTAAAGCGCCGTTCGGCCGAGGTTCTACCTCGGTCGAATTTATGATGGCAGGCTGAGCTTGCCGGGATAGAAGGGACAAGGTAGAATCTCAGCCCAACATGTAGGCGACGTCGCGAAACCAAGCCCCTGAATATTTGTTTTTCACTCTTCATTCTTACCTCTTACTTCTTATCTCTTCACTCTTCGTTCTTCCCCTGTTTTACATCTGGAAAATACCGTTGTTTTTGTATTTCAAAACGTCGGTGCAGGAACTCGCCGGGGTCGGCATTGGTTTTCTGCATCAATACCTTGGTTTCCATCGGCACGGGCGGATCCATTTTAAAATCCTTGGGCGGGAATTTTTGTTCCTTGGCCCGGTGGATATCGCTTTGTACCTCGTCGCTAATGCGATCACCTTTGGTGGGGAGTTTTTTTACCTCGGTATCCGATGACAATTGCTCGTCTTCTGTTTTGGGTTTGCGTTCTTTCAGTTTGTCCTTTTCGGTATTCTTCAACACACTGTCGATCGCATTTGTGTGCGGCTGGAAACGCATCACGCTCGAAGCCTCGTCCTTCATCAACTTGGTAGCATCAATACTTTTCTGTATCCGGTCTTTCAGCGAAGCGTCCAATGATGCTGCCTGTTGGAAAGCTGTCAAAGCATTGTCGTAGTCTCCAAGTTTGGACAGCGCCAGTCCGTAATTATATTGCCCGGTGGCCGTACTGTCCATACCAAACAATTCTGATGCCGATTGGTAATCTTCCGCTTTGAAGTAGGCCACAGCTTTATGTGTGTTATCCTGATAACGGTCGGCTGCTTTGATATAGTCACCCTTCTTCTCCCACATTTCGCCCTGGTAGTCGGGTGTGTACCACCAATCGGGATGGCGGCTATTGGTGCCACAAGAGGTGAACGACAACATCAATAATGGTAGCCAGCACCATTGTACTACCCAACCTTTGCGGAAGCTGAATGCTAAGATAATCAAGGCAGGAATCAACAACAACCAACCCACATCGTCCCATTCCTTGGCGTCTGTTTTTTTGTCCTTTTCGAATACCAGCTTGGCGCTTATTTGTTTGGCGATGCCTTCGATGTCCGATTTGTCGAGGGTAATGGTTGTGATTCCTATTTTTTCGTTCTGTTGGAGGTTAGCCAATGCTGTGGGCGAGGGTTTCGAAATAACTCCTTGCATTCCCGGTACGGGTGCCCCGTCGGGTGTCGAAAACAGGAGTATTTCCAGGCGGTGTATCGAATTATTGATATAATTGGCCAATATAGAGGCCTGGCTGTCGTCGATCACATCGGTGAGCAACAGAATGGTGCTGGGCGCCTGTATACGGTTCATCATGGTGTCCAGTAAGCTTACCATCAGCCCGAAATCGGTGCCCTGCACAGGCATTTCCCAATTTTGCAGGCTTGCAGCATGGTGTTTCACCAACTTGTAATCGCTGGTGAAGGGCAATACCGGGTGCGGTGTTCCTGCAAAGGCCATCAAGCCGGCACGGGCGCGGGGATTAGCATCGAGGAAGTCCACAATCTTAAGTTTAGCGCGTTCCAATCGTGAAGGTTGTATGTCGGTAGCCAGCATCGATTTCGAAAGATCGAGCGTGATCAGTACCACTGCCGGTATCTTTTCGCCGGGGATATCACGCTTTTTCCATGTCGGTCCGGCCAGTGCCAGTATCATGCACGACATCCCAATGGTCATCAGTGCCAAAGGCCAGACAATGGCCGAACGACTTCCTCGGCTGAACATGAATGGACGCAATGCTGGTACAATAATGCGTTTCCATTTGCTGCGTTCGCGGTTACCCAACAACAGGACAACAATTGCCAGCGCCAACACCACGAACAACCATAAAGCACGTGATCTCAGGAAATGAAACAAATCCCAGTCAAAGGTTGATAAGGTATGTAATATGTTCTTCAACATGCCCTGATGGTTTTACCTGCATCGAATTCTTGTGATACAAATCCATTTATTGTAACCTTTTAATGGTATTATTGTTCGCATCTACATGTTTTCTGTTATGTATCCATATGGACTTTCCTGTCAATGTATCGAGCAAAAACAAATAAGTATGATGGTTTGTGTCAGATTCTGATGCAAATATGACTTATCTTTGTGGTGAAAAAATTATGTTTCATAAAATAACGCCACCATGATGAAATATTCCATATATATATTCTCGATAAGTATATTCATTTTGAGCTGTAGCCGAAGTCCCTCAAAAGGAGATTTTGTAAAACCTGATATGGAATTGGCTGCCCAACAACTCGAAGCAGCAATTGCCCATGTTCCCGATTCGTTCAAGAACTACGGACCGCGTACCATCAAGAACGGGAAAGTAAGTTACATCACTTACCTGTTAGACTGGACTACCGGCTTTTTCCCGGGTTCACTCTGGTATATGTACGACTATTCGAAGGACAATAAATGGAAACAGCAAGCAGAGCGTTTCACCAATGCCATTGAGGACGCTAAGTTCAATACTGCGCACCATGATGTCGGTTTTGTCATCCAGACCAGTTTCGGTAATGGTTACCGTCTTACAAAAAATGAACATTATAAAGATGTGATGATACAGGCAGCGCGTTCGTTGTCCACCCGTTTCGACCCGCGTGTGGGTTGTATCCTGTCGTGGGATGCAGACAAGGGCTGGCAGGGGCAACGCGGTTGGCAATACCCGGTGATCATTGACAACATGATGAACCTTGAATTGTTGTTCAATGCTACCAAATTCACCGATGATTCGTCGTTTTACAAAATAGCCGTATCGCACGCCGATGTCACCATGAAAAACCACTACCGCCCCGATTACAGTTGTTATCATGTGGTAGATTATGACAGTATCACAGGTGTAGCGCGTAACCACCATACTGCACAGGGTTATGCACACGAATCGTCGTGGGCGCGAGGACAAGCCTGGGGTTTGTATGGATACGTGATGTGTTACCGCGAAACGGGTGACAAGCGATATCTGGAGCATGCTGAAAAGATAGCCAATTGGTGGCTCAACCAAAAGAACATGCCCGAAGACCATGTTCCATACTGGGATTTCGACGCTCCGAAAATACCCGGCGAACCTCGTGATGCATCAGCCGCCGCCATTGCAGCATCAGCATTCATTGAACTGGCGTCCTTCAAAACAACCCATAGTAACGATTACATGGATGTCGCCGTGAAGACGCTCACCTCGCTTTCGTCACCTGCATATTTGGCTGCTCCGGGCGAAAACGGTTATTTTATACTGAAACATTGTGTGGGTAGCATTCCTCATAACCAGGAAATAGATGTTCCACTCAATTATGCCGATTATTATTTTCTGGAAGCAATCATGCGGTACAACCTGCTGGGTCTTTGAGACCCGGTAGGTTTTGCCGGGATTTAAGACTTATCAGGAATAAAACCTGACAGGGTAGTTCATCCTACGCAAAGCTCCTGAATCTCTGATCTTCTAATACTTAAAACAGTGAAAACAAAATTATTAATGATCGTATTTATATTCTCAATGGCAAATATATTTGCTATTGAGCGTGATCTTCTTGAAAACAATATTACCCGGGAACAATTATCGCAGGTATTGGCTAAAGACACGAAATGGGTGAAATATCCCGCCTACGGCGATCGGGCAGCATGGGAGTCGCTCGCGCCTGGGATACGTGCCGCTATCATCAAGAAAGGTGAAGAGGCTCTTAGTTCTGATTGGCCTGTGGTCAAAGCTTCCGATTACCTGGAATTTACCCGTTCAGGAAATCGGCAGGTCATGGAACAGCCGCAAAATAGACGCGAACAAGCAATACAAGCCTTGACATTGGCTGAACTGGCGGAAGGTAAAGGACGATTTATCGAGGCGCTGATGGATGGCGTGTGGGCAATGTGTGAGCAGTCCACCTGGGTGTTGTCGGCACACCTTAGTTTGCAGAAAGCAGGTGCCGGATTACCCGATCCCGATGATACAGTGATTGATTTGGGTTCGGGACGGACCGGGGCTATGATGGCTTGGATACATTATTATTTCGCTGCCGAATTCGATAAGATCAGCCCGTTTATTTCCGAAAAAATCCGAAGGGCTATCAACGAGCGTATCCTTGAACCGTATTATACGCGCAACGATCTATGGTGGATGGGTTTCCGCGGCGGTATGGTCAACAACTGGAATGTGTGGGTGAACTATAATGTGATGCAATGCATCCTGTTGATGGAAACCGACCAGCAAAAACGTACGGACAATATCTACAAGGCGATGCGCTCCATCGACAAGTTCATTAACTATTATCCCGAAGACGGCGGATGCGACGAAGGCCCATCGTATTGGAGCCATGCCGGGGGAAAGCTGTTCGAAGGCCTCGAATTGTTGTACACTGCTACAGGTGGGAAAGTGGATATTTACCGGAATGAGCTTATCCGGAATATAGGGCGTTATATCTACCGTGCTTACATCAGCGATCCTTATTTTGTGAATTTTGCCGATGCCGGAGCTAAAGGCGGCATTGAGCCGGGGTTGGTGTATCGCTATGGGAAAGCAATCGGTGATCCGCTGATGCAGGGATTCGGCGCTTTTTATGCACAGAAAAAGGATTTTGCCAACGTCGCTCCCTCGGGAACATTGGAAACCGTGATCCATGACCTTTTCGATGCGGAAGAAATTGTTGCCGCCAAAGCTGTCGAACCATTGATAGGCGAAAGTTGGCTCCCCGAGTCACAGCTTGTGATGGTTCGTGACAAGGATAATAGCCGGCAGGGATTTTATTTTGCCGCTAAAGGTGGTCACAATGCCGAAAGCCACAACCACAACGATGTAGGTACGTTCATCCTTTATTATAATGGTTTGCCGGCCCTTATTGATGTTGGAGTGGGAACCTATACGCGCCAGACGTTTAGCGGCGAACGTTATTCCATCTGGACAATGCAATCGGGGTATCACAATTTACCGGTGATCAACGGTTCGGATCAGAAGGATGGCAAACAATACGCTGCACGCAATGTTTCTTTCAAATCGTCGGCCAAGTCGGTTGGTTTTTCAGTGGACATTGCAGGTGCATATCCTGCCGGTGCTGCCGTAAAAACATGGTTACGCAGCTACCAACTCAACCGCGGCAAGAATTTCATCATCGATGATCGATATACACTTACTGAAAATAAAGGCGGGACGTCGCTTCATTTCATGACATCGTGCAAGGCAACCATTACTAAACCGGGTGTTATCCGGCTCGAAGGCGATGGGTTTGTTCTGGAAATGCTGTATGATGCATCCATGTTGAATGCAAAAACAGAAATTATTCCTATTGAGGATAGACGATTGCAAGGTCCTTGGGGAAAGTCATTGACGCGCATCATGATGGATTTCACAGATAAGAAATTGTCAGGGAAAAGTAGTATCAAAATACAAACAGCAAGATAAATTTTATGTGAATATCGGTTTTGATGCCTCTTACAAGATCATCATGGTCATGGACAGGGCATCATGGCATACGGGTAAAAAAACAAGCAGACAAGGGAATATCATTCCTTTGTTCCAACCGCCGTATTCTCCGGAACTCAATCCCGTTGAAAGCCTGTGGCATCTGAATAAGAGAGGATGGCGGTTTTAAAAACTCAACCTTCAATACATTGCTTGATGTAGAATTGAAACTGGAAGAGTACCTGAAAAATATGGATAAGGAAACCGTGAAATCTATCACGCTTTTCAATTGGATTAAAAATGTTATTTGTTAGCGGGTTGGTATTAGGAATCAGTCCCAATACAGTGGTCTCCGATTTAAAAAAAACGCCCAACGTGAACCCGTATGTACTGGATATGATAGAACATGAAAAACTGAAACGGTTGGAAGTGGAGATTTTTTATACGGCTGAAATGGATGAGTTCTGGTCTTTTGTGGGAAATAAATCCAATCAGCGATGGACATGGTATGCCATGGATAAATCCTCGGGTGTCATATTAGCATGGCACAACGGAGGCCGGACTGATCTGGACTTTTTGCAACTGTTCCGGTATCTTGCACATATCCCCATTGACAAATATTTTACCGATGATTGGGGAGCGTATTCCCGCAACCTTCCCTGTGCAAAACACCATATAGGGAAGGATCGTACATAGAGAATAGAGCGGAAGAATCTAAACTTTAGAATTCACCTCAAACGGTTGTGCAGAAAAACAATTTGTTATTCTAAAGACGAACAAATACATGATAATGTGATTGGCATGTACATTGAACGATATTATTTTATACCTTTCACGGTCAAGTTTTGTGCAAAATTAGATTGCTTCATCGCTCGTGCCTCGCGATTCGCAATGACGAACGGTAGCGCGTCATTGCGAGGCGACAGCCGAAGCAATCCTAAATCTGAATGCACAAAACTTGGCC
>JAVBSH010000249.1:0-3945 GCA_031547085.1 Bacteroidales bacterium | reverse complement strand
TCCTTTTTCAACACAGTTTTCAACTTGTTTGTGCCGATGATATTTTTATTTGATACTATTTTTCCTGAAAAAAGACAAGTGTCAATCAATTTTTAAATTTTTATCCTTGACCGAAAAATGAGTTTTCGGAGGGGACTCAATTGTTAATAAGATAACTGGTTACCAAATCAATTATACGTTGCTATCATTTGAACACCAATATGATAGTAATGTTACTGATTGGTCAGGTTATGTATATTATGAGGAACTTAAATCGGATGCATCGCAACAACAGATATGGAAAACTAATCGTAAACAAATATATGCAAATTCGCTGACTCACTTCATTCGTGCGTTGTATCAAGGTACATTGCAGGAGGAGGGTTTTTTGTTAAGTTATATCCATCGACTTTCATCCGGAAAATATACTTGTCAGATTGAAGATGGCCGGAATATTTTATTTGCAGATTCGGTAACAAATGGTAAAGTGCTTTATATTCATCCGGATTCGACACTTTTACTAACCTGTTTTGGGAAACCGGTAACAGCAAAGCATATCCGGCAACATGAGAAATACATGGGTAAAGTTACCTCTCAAGCCCAATTGGGTGTATATAGAAACACAATAAGTACCGTAGGTGATAAAGCATATATTTTTCCGGATGGGACATGTTCAGATATTCTGAATGTTTCACCGTTTAGAGGGTCATTTGTTATTTCCGGATTGAATATGATGTTGCCTATCGAATACGGCTTGATACAAGATGTGTCCGTACCGCCGGATGAGACGCAGGTTGATCATCCGGAGATCCGCCCCTTCGTTTCTGATATGAATGATTTGATGCAAGATGAATACCCCGAAAAAATTTATCTGACTACCGACCGGTCATATTATGCCGCTGGCGATACCATCTGGTTGAGTGCTTGGGTACTGAATGGTGGTACCCTGGAACCTACGGACAAAAGTCGGATGCTGCATGTGGAGCTCATTAGTCCCGACAATAGCATTTTTCGACACTTGGTGTTGGAAAATGCACAAGGTGTAGCTTTTGGACAGGTTGTCCTACCGGCAGGGATTTCTGGCGATGCCTTGTTCCGCATACGCGCATATACCCGCTGGTCGCTTAATTTTAACGAAAACTATCGGTTTGAGAAACCCATTCCTGTGCTTCAGTTTAAGGACGATATATGGAAAGAACCCCAAATAGTTACAAGTGACGAGTTACGAGTGACGGGGCAGGTGGCAGACTCACTTGTCACTCGTCACTCGTCACTCGTCACTGATATGGATTTACAGTTTCTTCCCGAGGGTGGCCGTTGGGTGGCCGGTTTTCCCTGTCGGATGGCATTTAAGTCAGTGGCTACCGATGGCCGTGGGGTAAATGTAGAAGGTGAGATTGTAGATGACCAAGGCAAAATCATTACCAGTTTCCGTTCGTTGCATCAAGGTATGGGTTCGGTATTTCTGGTTCCGCAGCCTGGCCGTAAATATCAGGCACGACTGTTCAGTGGTCATACGGTTGATCTGCCTGTACCCGATACTTCAGGAGTGGTGATGAGCCTGCAACCCGTGCGCAATGATTCGCTCGACCTGCAATTGTATTTTCCACCGGAAATAGTGGACCGAAACGAAATATTCAAGTTGGTGGCCCAATCGCGGGGGGTATATGCTGCTGCCTGGGAAATACCGGCATACTCTACCCATGTGGCCATGCGTTTGCCGATGGAACAATTACAGACAGGTATTGCTCGGTTTGCCCTTTTCACGAAAGAAGGTATTCCTTGTAACGAACGGTTAGTATTTGTGGATAAAGAGGATGAAATACAGCTGAAAGTAAAGCCTCTCCCCCCGGCCCCCTCCCCCAAAGGGAGGGGGAGCGTGCTACCTAAAGGCACGAGGAGTGATAGCCTATCAACATTTTCCCAGAACATTGGAGACATCGCCATTCCCCTCTCCTTAGGAGAGGGGATGGGGGTGAGGCTTCTCTTGCAGGCTATGGATTCTGACGGTTTTCCAATTCAAGGCGTTTTCACCGTATCGGTTACTGACAACCTGTATGATAACTACGATTCGCGGGAAGCCAACCTTCGTTCGCAAATGCTCTTGTCAGCAGATTTATCCGGTAAAGTAGAAAATCCCGGATGGTATTTCCAAGATAAGGATAGTTTGCGGCGGCAGGCTTTGGATCTGGTAATGCGAACCCATGGTTGGGGTGGCTATTCGTGGAAAGAAGTCAGAAAACAACAGGAAAAATTACTTTATAATCCTGAAATCGATTATACAGTATCGGGAACAGTAACCGATCTACGCAATAAAAGTAAGAAAGGCGTGCCGGTTGTTTTGTGGGTCGAAGGGGTGCAATCAATCTTTAAGGACACGCTGACTGATGCCCAGGGACGTTTCCGGTTCAATGGCTTGCAATTTTGGGATAATACACATGTTTTCGTACAGGCTATCCCTGAAAAGACTAAAAAAGATGCTTTGGACATGGTGATTAAACTGGATCCGCAATCCGAAATGCGTTCGCCTGCAATAAGACCGTTGACTACATCCTCCGGCAAGGAAGAATGGGAAGAATTTTCAGCCTTATACCGGCAGCAAAAACAGAGCGATAAGCACTGGTCGGACAGCTTGTTAACCGAAATTGGCAATAATGTAAAAGAAGTGGCTGTTGCGGCCAAACGTCCGGTGAAAGGGTCCTGTAACCTCAATGGGCCGGGACAGGCCGACAGGGTATTGTATGAAGAAGACATTGCCCGTTATGACAAGAATGAACGGCTACTGGATGTGGTGAAAGCCGAAATTCCTCAATTACAGCAAGTGCCTTGGTTTAATGACGAAATTTTGAGAACGATATATTATTCATCAGGTGCGCCATCGGACTATACGGTTTGGCATTTCCAAAACAGGCCTGTTGCTTTTATCCTCAATGGAAAAGCATTACGAGTGGATATTCCGGCCGAAGATAAATTGACGCGGCTACCCCGTGTGGCTATGGATGAAGACTTATTGCTTCTTGCGAAGAGTTTTTGGAATATTCCAGCCAAAGACATTGTTGGCATAGAAGTACTGGATTCACCGGATTACTTGTGGCCATACATCACAAACCCTAAGTTTACCAGATATCTTAACTGTCCTATGTGTATTCCTTCGCGAATATATAGTGATCCGAACCGACTTTTGATTATTGAGATAACCACCCGTTCCGGTAATATTAACATGGAAGATATTCGGATTGGCGCAGTCAAATTAAAATTGCCGGGATTTGCAACACCCAAGGTTTTTTATGTCCCTAAATATTATCCGGACAATATTGCCGATCAGATAGAATATAATGTGAAGCCCGTACTTTATTGGAACCCGGAGGTGGTTACGGACAAAAATGGTAAAGCTGAAATAAATTTCCCGGTTGGGCCGTGGCAACAAAAAATGCAGATACGGATAGAAGGTACGGACTTGAAAGGTAGGATAGGAAGTATAACGGAAAGGGATTGACAATGTTTTAATCATCAATTGGCTATTTGCCTCAAATGTAACTTTCCAAATTTTGGGTATGATCGTCAATGATAATACTCACAATTATACCCAAAAAATTGTCGTCAAATATTTGTTCTATTTTGTGCATCGTGTGTACGAAAACAGTTGATCGTAACAACTCCGTGTACGAACACGGAATAAACAATAAGTGATGGTTTCGCATCATTATAATACTTCGGTCAAAATAAAACGTATAAATAACAATTATTATTTTTTTTTGTTGGGAAAGTATTTATTTTTGCCCTCGAAATGTACTGTTAAAATCTCGGTTGTTATTATGTCAATTTCTCTGAAAAATATGATGTTTTTTACATGGCAAATGCTGGGTGGCATGCGCTTTGCAGAGAGAGAGAGAGAGAGAGAGAGAGAGAGAGAGAGAGAGAGAGAGAGAGAGAGAGAGAGAGAGAGAGAGAGAGAGAGAGAGAGAA
>JAVBSH010000223.1:0-12316 GCA_031547085.1 Bacteroidales bacterium | reverse complement strand
GTACCTCATACCTTTTGTTTATGGAATGTTGAATATCCTTTTGACGCAGCCCGTGAGCCATGACTGTCCGTCTTTCGGCTGGCGCGGCGCGGCGTTATATTTTTCGAGCGAATCAATGGCCTGCTGGTCGGCATCGGGGCTATCATCATGCTCGGTGCTTCCTATCTCCACGGCAATCAACTGGTCGGTACCGGTCTGGCAATCCTTGTTCGGCTTCAAGTCTTCGTTGTAGTAAATCCTCCCGTTCTGGTATTTGGGGTACAGGCCGCTGACCATCCTCATGAACTTGTTGATTTTCGAAGTATCCTTCTTTACAAGGTTCAGCGTTATCCCCTGTTCTATTTCCACCTCATCAATGGTGCGCTGTACCTCATCGTTCCAGAACTGCGATTCGTATTGCCACAGTACCTGCACATCGCCACCATATACCAATTGCCGGTCGCACATCCATTCAACGGCCTTCCGCATTTTGCAAACACGGACGTAGCAATCAATCAGCCAGTAATTGTGCTTGTGGAGTCCCCAGATTTTGACGGCATTGAAGTCGGACTCGGCATTGTCGGTATAGGCAATGTCCCAGTGCGAGATGATCATCGTGAACTCATGCAACGGCGGCAGCTTACCCCATTGTATCTGGTTCTCATTGAAAATCTTTCCTTCCTTGATCGGCTTGTTGTTGTACTCGGAATGGGCGGCAATAACACCCATGTCATCCTCCTGCTGACGGTAGAAATCTGCCGAATAAGCCGCCTTCCATGCCGGTTCGTAGGTAACCTCGTTGTAGGCATCCACCCGGTGGAACAACCATTTCGGATGCTTTTCCTTCAATAACGTCTGCACCATGCGCGATGCAAAACGGTTGTTGGCTCCGATCAGGCGGCGGAAATACCCCGTCATGGTAGGTATCACATCGCGCTCAATCCATTTGACCAGTTTGTCCTGTATTTTGGGATTCTTGATGGATTGCGGCGTTTCCAGGTCGTCAATCACCCACAGGTCGGGACGGAACCGCCCCTTGCGCAATCCCCTGACCTTTTGCCTTGCGCCGAAAGCCTTGGCCATAAATCCGCTTTGCGTGCGGAAATTGCCCCGCTCCCAACTGCCTTCCGTCTTTTGTTCGCCAAAATAGTGTATCAGTATAGGGTTGCCTTCGAACTCCGCACGAAGGTCATCCAGCAGGTCGGCAGCGCGGTCGAACGTGTCGGAGGCAAGGCACATGAATTTCGTTTCGCCGTTTATCCACAGCCATGTGGGGATAATGATGGTATCCCAGATGGATTTTGCCAGGCCGCGCCCCCATTCGGAATATCCCTTGAATACCGGGTTTTCTTTAACCGCCTCGGCGAACTCTATCTGGAAATCGGCGCTTGTACAGACGCATAAATGTGCGTATAGCCTCTGCGCCATGAAATCCACGTCGCCTTTCATGCGCTCGATCACCACGCGTTTCTGTTCCGGAGTCTCGAACGGGTCGACGGGTATACTTTGGTTACCAACAGAAACTTAGCAAGGGTTACAATAGAACTTGCAACCCTTGCTAAATGCGTTGGTTTTTAACTATTTATAATCCAAATTTGTGGTGTTTGTATTGATATGATGATATATGAAAGCAATAATTACAAAAAAGGAGCTGGCCTTACAATTGGGGGTATCGCCTTCAACGCTGCGCCGCTGGCTGAATGAACTATACTTTAAAGAATTGTCTGAATCAGGCTATGACAAAACCGACCGCATACTGAAACCCCGCGTGTTGCAATGGTTGCGGGAACATCTGGTGGTTGAGGAATGAGTGGGCATATCCGGTAAGTGTCATTATTTGGGCTATACCAGAGGTATGTTTGGTATATGCGCATGGGAATATTAACTTATCAACATCGTTAAAATTTGGTATAACCAAAACTAAAAATAAAACGTATAAGTGTAAAAAAATAGTAGATTTGTGATCTAAAATTTAACATTGCTTGATTTAATTTGTTTAATCTTTAGAAGTAATTAATACGATTTATACGTTATCGTTTATTCGCATAGTCTATTTTTAATCGAATTTTGTTATGTGTAAGCTTCGGAGAAAGTTAATTCTTTTTGATTACATGGTCGAAAAGTTGGTAGAAGGACAAAAGAGTAAAAGTCCTAGCTTAGATTTAACTGCTCATTTGCAAAGATTTAATCTGGTACGGTATATGAAACTACTGTATTTTGTGTGCCTTCAAAGTGTAAAATATAATTCACAAGTTGAGGATACACTTTTCGATGTATTCGATAACTTTATTGCATTACCTAAAGGTCCGGTGGAAGCAGATGTGTATAGCAACCGTTCTATCTTACCGAGATACGTTTTTAACGGGGTTTACTTGGAGAAATCCGGTCAGGATAAAAGGATATTGGAGATCAGCTATCCTACTATTGCCGGTCAGAATCTGGATGAAACAAAAATGATGGAAGTTTTGATTAAAGATCAAAAGTTGGAAAGATATTGTAAGATGATAGACCAAGCAGTAGAAGAATTGCTGCTTAAAGAAGATTCCTTTCCTTTTGAAGATACTGATAAATTGATCGACCTTTCCCATATGAACATGTGGAATAATGCAAAAATGTACAACAATATGCGACTTTCTGTGAACAATATATATGATTTGAGAAAGGAAAAATCGCAGTTTGAAGCAATTATGGCATAACTCTTTCCAAATTAGGTTGTAAATTGACCTGCTGAAGGGAGTTTTATTAACCTTGGAGAAATATAACACATCTATTGAATGTCTTCTGAGAATTCTACAATTTTGTACGATACCCACATTGACGCAGCCATTGGCCTGTTTCAAAATATTTTATTATTCGCCCCTGATACTTACGGAGATGTTATTTGGGAATTTGCCCGGGATAATAACATTTTAACCAAGGATGATGTCGATGCTTTTATGGAACTATTCCTAAGAGTTCGAATGGACGACGATATTTATTATACTATTGATGAGACAAATAAAATAAAACTAAGTGACAAATCTGTAAAGGGTTTAAAAAAAATAAATCGTACTGATATTCAAAAACAGATAAAACTGTCCTTTAAGTCATGGGGGCCTGAAAAATATTATGCAGAAGCTGCTGAAACAATAAAATACATAAAGAGCAAATCGGAGAAAGACAAAACAGATTTTAAATCGGACACAGAAGATGTCAAATTTCACTTGATATCTCAATTCGAATCACAACAAATAAATGATACTTATCATTTATTTGTTGGTTATTGTTATATGAGGTGTACCAAACTAGTGAAGGTTGAGTTCTTGAAAAAACTCAATCTCCAACTTTGGTTTCATTTTGTTAAATCACTATTGAATGCTGAGTATTTAATAGTCGACCAATATATTGATAAACTCAACAAGGTTGAGGATATATTTCTTAAGTATAGGAATTTTTCCGGAGAACAATATCCCGTTATTTTTCTTTACCCCATCGAATCATTTGTTAAGCTTGCCTGGTACGCCAAGGAGGCATACTTTATGATAAAGGCATTTATACAAAGTCCGAATGCCAATATAGTGGATGTACATACCGACAGAGATATACGATTTAACAACTTGATCCCGTTCAGTGACAAGTTCGAAGGTAAAAAGGAAACGATTGGTTATGAGCGATTTGTGAAATCGGTCATTGATATGACCATTATTGACCACTGCTATGAAACCACTCCTTCAAATTTCGAAAAACTCATATTTCTCCTTGAATATGGCAAGGCGTTGAATGTCAATAAAGAAATTCCAACCTACAATCCGGGTGAAGAGTCGAAGTTTAAGCTTGTAGCAAAAATGGTCGAAGCAAAAATGGCGACACTGCTTCACACTATGCTGATACAAACCGACAAGCAAAATCAAAAAAACGGTTCATATCAAAAAAACAAGTTGGTTATTGACCATACATATATCATTAATGGACGAGTCGGGCCAGATTCATTAAAAGCAGAATTAAACGAATGGTGCATCAAGGAAGACGCGGTGTTGAGTAATCATTTTCTATCCATAATGCATTACAAGAAAAATCAGACCATACAATATGATGAAGTGATAAATGGCCAATTGCTCTATGATGGTTATAAAAGAGCTATTGCTGATTACGACAGGTCTGTAAACAAGGGCATTAAAAAATACTGCGAATTTTCTCATTTTTTTGAACTAAGCTATCAGGATAAACTTGATTTTGCTAATATTAAGTATTTTACAGAGAATTGTGATTATCGAGGCCGTACACCTTCATTTTATGTAAAGGCCATTGGTCACTTGTATGGATTAACCGTTACATCAATTCAAGAAGAGAAAAAAAATGCATTAAACAACAAGATCACAAATGTTAAATGTATTGAAGAGATTAAAGAAAGCATTGATTTGTTGGAAAAGCTTTTAAAGGAGTTGTACGCCTATGTACAAAAACATGACCAACTACCTACTCAGTATAGACCTTTGTTTTTAAGCAGTTTTTATAGGTATTCAGCCACCGAGGGTGTAAGTTTTAATGCGGAATTAAATATTCACGAGGTCGAAAGTTACAATTGTGAAAAGTTTGAAGATTTGTTCTTTTTTGCTTCGATCAATTGTACTCCTATTAATTTAAATTATTTAAAGCATTTTTTTGAACGATACGATACTGAATTGCGAAAACTTACTGCTGAATATGATGCCTATTACAGGTTACATTTAAAGCAAGAATTTCAGCAAATCAAAAACCTTATTGATGACAAAACAGAAGAGATTGAAACAAAACAAACAGCGATCAAAGATTTTCAAACAGAACTCAAAGAATCACAGAATAAATCCCAAAAAGACCTTACTACTGCACAAGAAAATTTAAAAACCAAGATTAACGACGACTTGCAATCGCAGAATAGTTATATTTTATCATATATAAATGATTGGGTAGCTAAGGTGAATAAAGATTTAAAATCGCAACATAACCACACTGTTACCGTACTTGGTATTTTCGCCGCTTTCTTATCGTTTGTATCGGTGAGTATCGGAATGGCAAAGATTGCCAACAACATGTTGGAGTATATCATATTTTGTGCTGCATTTACGGTGGCGTTAAGTGTATTTGTCCTGCTTATCAAATTCTTTTTTGGTATAGAAACTTCTGACGAGCCAAAACCCAAATGGAAGGGTGCCCTAATCATTATTTTAATCGGAATAATCATTATATTATCTACATGTTTAGCAAATAAATACTGGAAGGAAAAAATCAAAAACCTTGATACTGGTTTGCCTATCAACATAAACAATCATGTAAGCACTCCTGCCAATAGTCATCCCGATACGCTGAATATAAAATTAACCACTCCGCAACCTCAAAGCAGCACACCAACCAACAAGGCACAAACACAAAAGCCTGCTCCCAAATAACTCTTACTTTTTACCCTTCAGCACTTCAAGGGTCTTTTCGAGCAGGGCTATTTTTTCCTGTTCCGTCTTCAGCATACGTTCGTAGAGTTTCATTTTTTCCTCATATAATTCCTCAATCTTGTCGATGGGATTGATCGTGTAGTAATAGTTTTCCAACTGGCCTTGATGACTTTGATTATTGTTGCTATTGTCATAAAAGCTATTGATATAATTGATGGTCGCCTCGTCGTTCATGTTTTTGATCACCTCCACCGAAACGTGCAGAAAATCAGCAACCCTCTCCAAAAGTTTATCCTCTATTTCCGCTTTCTGTTCGAGCAGCGACAAGTTTTGCTGGCTCATGTCGAGTTCGGCGGCTAATATTTCCTGCCTCACGCCAAGCATTTCGCGCAGGCGCTTGATATTACGTCCGTGATGTACATGCCTTAATGGTTTGGTTCCGGTTTCCATACGATTCTACTTTTTGAAATGATGCACAAAAATATGAAAAATAACTGAACGACGGCGTTAAAACGTTCGAACGTTATAACGTTTTAACGTTCGAACGTTTTGGTATCCTACAAGCTGCACTTGTGAAATACAAATTTCCAATGGCGTTCCTTTGCATCATGAAAACTATAGCAGACCTTACCCGGCAGATTGAAGCCGTGGATGCATTGAACGGACATCACAAGCAGCCAGATTGCGAACACGAAGCCTTATATTTTATAAAACCAGCGGCGCAACCGCATACGGTAGTATTCAGGGATTCGCCTGCCCGATACGTGAAGCAAACCTATGTGTATCATCCCCTGCATCCCCGTATACTGGCAATGATGGAGGAAAATGTGATTTTGCCGTTGCACTATTCCCGGATTTCATATTATTTCCTGTCAAGCGGCAACGATTTGTATGTTGTGGAATGTAACGACGAGTACCGCCACAATGGCAAAGCCGTTTCCTACAATGCGTTTTATCCGTACATCCGGTTACCGGAACAGCAGGACAAGCCTGTAGTATGGGCTTATCAGTTGAGGCCACATGTATTCGTGTATTGCACTTCGGAATACACTGCTGCCGGCGTCCTCCGGCTACGCCGGGAAATCAAATGCATGGATGAGGCAGCAAACGGGCTGGTTACCGGCACGATGATTACAACAGAAACTTATGCGGCAGGGCTTGGCATACAAAGCATGGAAACGATTAAATTAAGAATTAAGAGTTAAGAATTAAGAATGCGTTCATCTGCCTCAAATTCTTCATTCTTAATTATTAATTCTTAATTTAAAACTAACACTCTTATCCCTCCTTAACCAGTCTTATTCAACCGTAACCAGTCTTAATCAATCGTAACCAGTCTTAACCGCCCAGTGCTACCAGGGGTGGTTGTTACTTTGTCCCCCTGGGCAGGCAGATGTGTGCTTGCCATAATTTAGTTTTTTAAACCATTTAAAATTTTAAAACAATGGGTAGAATTAAACAAGGTATCCTCGGCGGGTTTTCGGGGAAAGTAGGAACAGTGGTCGGCGGTAGCTGGAAAGGTGTGAGTTATATGCGCTCGGTAGCCAAGAGCGTGCGTAATCCGCGTACCCCAAAACAAGTGAGCCACCGCTCGAAGTTTACGCTGGTCATGTTGTTCGTCAAACAATTGGTACCGGTGTTGCGTGTGGGATTCAAGTTGTACGCCAATGGGCAGTCGGCTACCAATGCGGCTACTTCGTACCTGTTCGCCAATGCGGTAACGGGGGTATATCCGGCGTATACGCTCGACTATGCCAAAGTGTTGATTTCGCGCGGATCGCTTACCCCGGCGCAGGGCGGTACGGTAACGCTGGATGGAAGCACCGTCCGCGTGAACTGGGACAATAATAGCGGTGTAGGGCCAGCCAAGGCTACCGACCGCAGCCTGGTACTGGCGCTCAACACCGTTACGCACGAAACGGTCTATACTCTTGAAGGTACATCGCGTGCCGCAGGCGAAGAAGAACTGTCCACCCCGGCACACTGGAGAGGCGCACAGGTAGCGGTGTTTCTCGGCTTCGTGTCGGAAGACGGAAGGGACATCGCCAATAGTGCATTCCTGGGAAAGGTGACCATCGTGTGATGATACTCCGGGAATGGTAGAGCGAAGCCCCGGAGGTTCTGAAATCTTCGGGGCTTTTTCTTCATCAAAACCAAGGTGTTAAATCTTAAATATTCGAATGATGGAAAATGTGGTCAAATATCTGGTTGCGTTGTTTTTCGGGATACTTGCAGCTTTGGAACCTACCGTGCGTTTTGCTGTGGTATTGATGGCCGCCATATTGATGGACTGTTGGAGCGCCTACGATCTTAGCAGGAGGTTGAAACGGCAGTACCCCGGACGCGTGGAAGGCAAGTTCCAGAGCCGCTATGCGCTTAGGATGCTGCGGACTTTCATGCAGGCATATTCGGTTGTGGTACTTCTGCATCTTGTGGATGTGGTGATATTGTGCAATTTCGGGTATATGAACCTAAGCAACATTGGCGCGGCAGTGTTTTGCGGCATCCAGGTGTGGAGTATACTCGAAAACCTTTCGTCGGCCAATGGCGCCCGGTGGGCTAAGGTGTTACAAAAGTTCATGGTTGACAAGACCAAAAGGCATTTTGATATTGACCTCGAAAACGGAGCTGTTGGATGACTCTCCTCTTTTGCTTTGCATTTTCGTAGCGGTATGTCGGATGATCTGGAATACTACGGCGTGCAGTTGGGGTTCGGCTACACGGACATTAAACCGGCCAAGGGTTCTGTATGTCTCATCGGTATCCTGGAAGGTCAGGAAGCATATACCTTCCTGGTGAATGCAGAACAAGTGGAACAGGTGGAGATCACCTCCGGCAAGATCATATACAATGGCGGCAAAAACGACGGTTGGGCAAAGGTAAAGGAACTGACCGGCAAGTACAACGCCATTGAGAAAGACCTCAATGAGTTGAAACAAGTGTTCAGCACGTGGATAACCGCCCCAAATGATGGCGGCGCCTCATTGAAAACAGCATCGGCCACATGGGCGGGCAAACAGTTGACCGAAACCCAACAGGCAGATATCGAAAACGACAAAGTGACGCACTGATGAAGCACAAGGGCATACTGATAGGTACGGATAACGAACTGGTGGTGATACCACGGAGGGATACTTCCGGAAAAATTACCGGCGGGCTGGTCATCGGCAACACGATCCTGCAGGATACTGCCATCGTGTTGGGGATGAACCAGGGCGAACTGAAAGAAGACCCGGTACTGGGCCCGAAATTGCTCCCCCTCATCCGCTCGAAGGCGGACAAGGTAAAGATTGAACAGGCGATCAAGGTGCACCTGGAACGCGCCGGGATTGATTACCAGCAAGTGAAGAACAGCATCGTATTAAGGTCAAACGGTATTGTATTAAAACTGAAATAGAATGAAAACCAGTCAACAGGGAATAGACTTTATCAAAGGGCACGAAAGCCTGCGATTAACAGCCTACCGGTGTACCAGCGGCGTGCTGACCATCGGCTACGGCCACACCGGCAACGTAAAGCCCGGGCAGGTGATTACCGCCATGGAAGCCGAACGGTTGTTACAGGAAGATTTGGCCACGGCCGAACAAGCCGTTAACAGGTTGATGTCGGTTGAATTGAAACAAAATCAGTTTGATGCATTAGTTTCTTTCACCTTCAATGTGGGCGCAGGTGCATTCAAGGGCTCGACCCTTCTGTTTGTCATCAACCAGAAGCGGAGCAACGAGGCTATTGAAAACCAATTCAAAAGATGGATTTATTCGGATGGGAAACCCAGTGCAGGGCTGAAAAGACGCCGCGCCGAGGAGTCCGCCATATTTATTAACGGATACAGTAAGAAATCATGAAGGCTTTGTTCATAGTTTGTTTGATTGGGTTGATGATTGGTTGTCGGTCTGGGCAGGTGGTAACACAAGTGCCTGTCCAGACTCGCACAACCGTTGTGGAAAAGCTGGTGGAGGTGCAAACGCCTGCCGACTCGGCATGGTTCCGTGCCTGGCTCGAATGCGACAGCAGCTTCAATGTGGTACTGAAAAGCCTTGACGAGCAGAAAAGCGCCGGGATGGTCACCGGATTAAAAGTGGACTCCGGCCAAGTCAGTTACAAGGTTGTGCGTATCCGCGAAAAGGTCTATGTCCCGGAGAAAAGCACCATCGTTGAAAAGGAAGTGCCCGTGATACATGAGGTGCCGGTCGAGGTCAACAAGTTGACTGGATGGCAATACTTCCAAATCTGGTGCGGGCGGGTTTTCCTCGGGTTGTTGGTTCTTATAACGGTTTATTTTCTGGCTAAATGGAAGTTACGGTTGTAAGCGGACAAACGGCGCTGGATATTGCTATCCAGTGTTATGGCTCGGCCGAGGCAGCCGTGGCGCTGGCTATCCTTAACGGAATAAGCGTGACGGATGATCTGGAACCGGGGCAAAAACTTGCATACGATACGCCTTTGGACAAACAGGTGGCCGGATATTACGGCAGCAAGGGAATTATCCCGACAACGGGACTGGGCGAAGCAGCCCCCGCATCACCCGGCGGTATCGGGTACTGGATTATCGAACTGGATAATGTTGTGATGTAATGGCAAGAACGGTAAGCGAAATAAAGAACGAGATAACAGGACGGTTTGTTTCCGACCAAACCATAATGAAGCTGTATGACCTCGACCCGGATAAAACCTTCGATGAACAGTTCACCAAGGTATCCATCGAAAGCATCCTGTTTTATACGGTCGCTTATGCATTATGGTTGCTGGAGAAATACTTTGACACCCACAAAGCGGAAAACACCGACCTATTAAATGAGATGAAACCGCACAGCTTGCGGTGGTACGCCAATGCCACCAAAAGGTTCCAATATGGGCACGACCTGCCGGAAGACAGTGACAAGTATGATAATACCGGGTTGAGCGACCAACAGGTCGAAGCCACTAAGATCGTATCGTATGCGGCCGCACTGGAAGTTGGTACAGGCATCCGCCTGCAGGTGGCCAAGGATGCCGGCGATGATCTTGCACCGCTGACCGCCGGCGAAATGGTGTCATTCACCGAGTATATGGGGCGTATCAAGGATGCAGGCGTCAGGCTTTCCATTGCCAGCAACGAAGCCGACACGCTGCGGCTCGGGCTCAAGATATTTTATAATCCGCTGGTATTGGAAGTGTACGACGGTAAACTGAATCGTATCGACGGAACCGCCACGGATGTGGTTGCCACAACTGTAAAGAATTATCTAAAAAACCTCCCGTTCAACGGGACGCTGGTACTGGCCTCCCTGGTGGATGCACTGCAGGCCATTGAAGGTATTGTTATCCCGCACGTGGTAAAAGCCATCGGACAATATGCCGCCGTGGTAACCGAAATCGAAACCAAGTATGCGCCCGACGCCGGATATATCAGGCTGGTAGATGGCGGCCTGACGGTGAGTTATGAAGTTCAAACCGTGATTTGATTCAACGATTCAACAATTCAACATGGATAAGATTTTTAAAACCGATTTAAAAAAGCTGGTGCAGTTACTGCAGATCATCCGGCTGCGGCGGACAAGGCTGTTCGCGTTCCTGTACGCCGTGATTGCTCCGGTAGAAACACTATACAAGCTGTTCACCACCAACCGGGACAATAACTTGTACCGCCTGCTGATCACTCCGCAGGTGTGCTATCTGGAGAAATTCCTCAACGACAGGTATGATTCCGCGAAGCGCCGTATCCGCATCACCGGGGCATTCTATGCAGATATCGTATACCTGTTCCTGCGTGCGGAAAACAAGCCGCTGTACCTTTTCACCAGAGCCGAAAATCAACCGGTATACCTTTTTACTCAGGGTGAGACATCCAACATCCCCGTCGATTTTATCATAGTAGTTCCTGCAGACGTGACTTTCAGTGAAAACCAGATGCGCGGCGAAGTGGACAGCTACAAGCTGGCAGGCAAAAAATACGAAATCATAAGATCATGAAAAAGTTTCGAGTTTCGAGTTTCAGGTTTAACTTCGTTGAGGGCTCCGCCGTTCGAGTTCTGGGGTTGGTAATCATTCTTACCTTTTACCTCTTACCTTCTACCTCCGCCCAGGAGCCAGCAGTCCGGAGCCGGAGTTACCTGCAGGCAAAATTCAGGACAGGCTCCAAACCTACCCAGCAGGATTACTGGGACTGGATGGAAAGTTATGTCCACAAAACCGAGGACGGCGCCGGTGACACTCCGTTTGATGGCAACCGGCAGATCACTACCGAGGGTTTTCCGGCCATTGTACCCGGAGGCCAAACGATCACCGAGTTCCTGAACAACCTGTTCTATGCCGCCCGGAAACCTACGGCCAGCTTTTCGGCATCTACCTCGGTGTTTGAAAAGATGGCTGCAGGTGCGGATGTGTCCGTAACCTTGAATTATACCATTGGCCGGCCGGTTGGTTGCCCTCCCATCAGTTCGCTTATGGTCGACGGTGTCGCGGCAACATTTCCGACAGTTACCGAGGGTGGTACGGCATCGGGTACGGTCAACAGGGTTTTGCCCCGCAATGTCGACAAAACATTCACCCTATCGGTAACGGCCGATCAATTGACTTCAACCGCATCGGCAACGGTCGGATGGAAGTATGGCCGGTATTGGGGTGCATTGGATAAGAACACCGACATCACAGATACAGACATCCTGTCATTAACTGGCGCCGGAGTGGGAACCGGTAAGGAACTGAACGAGACACGGCAAAAGACATATAACGGGATTAATGGTGCCGGGAAATACCTGGTTTTTGTGTTCCTGTCAACAGCCGGCGACCCCGTGTTTTTTATCAACGGGCTCAACAGCACGGCCTTTACCAAGGTGCGCACCGGGGCTTTTACCAACGCACTGGGAGCAACCTACAACATCCAAGTATGGGTAAGCAATACCCGCTATAACTCACCAGTGGCTCAATTCGAAATCAGATGATATGAAAAA
>JAVBSH010000268.1:0-31774 GCA_031547085.1 Bacteroidales bacterium | reverse complement strand
GCTTCCGCGAGAACGAAAACGCAACCCGCCGGAAAATAACCGGTTCAGCAAAAGCAAGTGCGGAATCGGTTCCGAACGAGACGGAAACGATCCTGAACGAGGCGGAAAAGCCTTTGAATAAGACGGAAATATTTCCGAACGTGGCGGAAATCATCTTGAATAAGACGGAAGTTACTCTGAACGAAGCAGAAATCACCCTGAACAAGACAGAAATGTTTCCAAACGAAGCAGAAATGATCCTGAATAAGACGGAAGCGATTCCGAACGAGATAGAAATGATTCAGAATGAAGCGGAAATCAATTTGAATGATGCAGACGTGATCTTGAACGAGACGGAAATGACTCCGGATGATGCGCTCAATATTTTGTTATCGCCACTATCCCAAAATAGGATGTTGGCGATAATAAATGTACGTTAAATGTAATTCGGGAGTTTTTCCTTTAATTTTTTCGGTAGTTTAGCCACCACCATATCATAAGAATGATCTGTCCATTCTTTAATGAGCGGATCCGACACCAAATCGAGGTGTACGGTATTCCAATGCGCCTTATTCATGTGATAGCCCGGTTGCACCACCGTTGGATATTGTTCGCGTAACCGGATCGCTTTTTCAGGGTCACATTTCAGATTGACACTGCCCTCAGAAAGACTGAGAAGGACAAAGATCTTTCCCTCTACACGAAAAACAAGTGTATCCTCATCAAAAGGAAAACCCTCAGTGACACCCGCTTTGATGATACAATATTCCCGGTATTGCTCGACATTCATAAGATTAGAGGTGAAAGGTAAGGAATGAGGGGTGAGAGTGAAGAACAAACCTTTTCTCCTCTCACACCTCATTCCTCATCTCTTGTTATACGGTCATGATTTCTGCTTCTTTTTTTGCAAGAATCTCATCCACCTTTTTGTAATACTTGTCAGTCAGTTTTTGCATGTTTTCTTCGGCGTCCTTTTCCATATCTTCGGGCAAGCCGTTCTTTCCCAACTTTTTAAACTCTTCGATAGCATCGCGGCGGGCGTTACGTATGCTGATCTTTGCATTCTCACCTTCATTCTTCACCTGTTTTACCAAGCCCTTGCGTCGGTCTTCGGTAAGGGGAGGAATGGTCAACCGAACCACTTCGCCGTTGTTGGAAGGCGTCAGGCCAATATTGGCAGCAAAGATAGCCTTTTCAATGGCGTCGATCACTTTCTTTTCCCACGGTTGGATGACAATACTACGCGCATCGGGCGTATTGACACTGGCCACCTGCTGTAAAGGTGTTGGGGTTCCGTAATAATTGACAAGTATGCCATCGAGCATTGACGGGTTAGCCTTTCCGGCACGAAGTTTCACTAACTCGGCTGATAAATGCTTCAAAGCCTTTTCCATTTTCTCTACGGCATCGTCTGAAAATAATTGAACCTCTTCATTCATAAATTGATGGTTTTACTGGTTTATAAAAGCAAAGCAAAATAACAAATAAGACTGCTATTTTGCAAACAAAATATTATCTGGTTATCTTTGTGATAGTAAAAATAATGGTCTGTAGGGTCTCAAAATCCTGTCAGGTACGGTAAATTACGTAAATTGATAAAAATCGCCGACAGAAAATGACTATAGTTTTAATACTTTGGATTAATTTTTGCAGCATCTTTGTACATCCTTTGTATGTTTCCATCACCAACATGGATATTGATGCATCCAACAAGCAGGTTACCATGTCGATAAGGATTTTTACCGACGACCTGGAAACCATATTGCATAATAAATATAATGTTGAGGGATGGATTGGGACACCGAACGAACATCGTGACGGTCGTCGGTTGCTCAGGGAATACGTGAACGAACGGTTTGCCATCGAGGTAAATCATAACGAAAAACTCAGCCTGGTCATCGACAGTATGGTTATTATGGAGGATATGATGTGGTTTTACGTAAAGGGAGAAACCAAACAACCGATCCGTTATATGGAGATCAGTAATCAGTTGTTAACCGATTTCTTTGCCAAGCAGAACAACCTGGTGATCATTAGCAATGGTCGCGAAGAAAATGGTTATAAATTGAATAGGAAAAACCATAAAATTGAATTATCTTTATAGCGTTTTTGTATGTTTCCGTTTAAACTTTTTTAGCCGGAAATTGTCGAATGAAAAGACATGAGACGAATTTTTAATATATTCATACTGTTGTTGTTTTGTACGGCCGGTTATGCAACTCATAACCGTGCAGGACAAATTCTGTACAAACATATAAGAGAGAATACTTACGAATTTACACTTACCACATTCACGTATTCGCCCAGCCCGGCCAATGCACAGCGTAGTGTTTTGGAAATTACCTGGGGCGACAATACCATGTCGAATATACCACGCATCAGTGTTGAAAAACTTCCCGATAATTACGACAAAAATACGTATGTCACGCAACATACATTTCCCGGCCCGGGTGTTTATTCGATTGTGATGGCCGATCCGAACCGGAATGTCGGTGTACAGAATATACCTCAATCAGACAATGTCGTTTTTTCCGTCAAGACCATTTTCAGGATCGATCCGAATACAGGTGCTAACAATACCCCTGAACTTCTTACTTACCCGATTGACAGGGCTGCATTGGGACAAACATTCATACACAACCCGTCGGCCTTTGACTCGGACGGCGACAGTCTGTCGTACGAATTAGCTGTCTGCACACGCGAACGCGGTGTGGAAATCGAGACCTATACATATCCGGAAGCTTCTAAAACATTGTATGTAGATGCTATTACGGGCGATTTGGTCTGGGATGCACCTGTAAAAGCAGGTATCTTCAATGTTGCCATGAAGATTAATGAATGGCGGAAGGGTATCAAAATCGGAAGCATTGCACGCGACATGCAGATCGAGGTAGTTGATTCGAAAAACCGGCCACCTGTTTTGCCGAAATTTAAGGACACCTGTGTGATTGCCGGAACTAAAATATCCATACCGGTCAATGCTACCGACCCTGACAATGATAATATTGCGATCACTGCCACAGGCGGACCTTTCCAGGTAACATCGAAAAATAAAGCTACTTTAACCACTGGTAACAAAGGCCCGGGTTTCACCAATGCTACCTTTACCTGGCAAACCGATTCGAGCCACGTCCGTAAACAACATTATACGGTTTTATTCAAGGCCGAAGATTCGAGTTCGGAGGTGCGATTGGTATCCTTCGCTACTTACAATATTACCGTATTGGCTCCTGAAATAGAGGATCTTACGGCTGTTGCCGAAAAGAAGGAAATACAGTTGAACTGGAGCGCCACGAAATGTACTCATGCAGCAGGCTACGAAGTATACCGGAGCGTAGGGAGGAATACGCTTGCGCTTGATTCTTGCGTGGCCGGAATACCTCCGGGACAAGGATACGAGAAAATAGCCACATTAATCGGCATTAAAACAACCGATTACAAAGACAATAACGATGGAAAAGGCCTCAGTCCGGGCATTGACTATTGTTACCGTGTAATTGCATATTTCTCTGATGGAGCCAAGAGTTTCCCTTCCGAGGAAGCGTGCGCTTCATTGTTGGCGGGAATGCCCCCGATGATACAAGCCCACGTGGAAAAAGTTGATGTGTCGGGTGAAATTCATGTGGCTTGGCTCGAAAAACCGGTTAAAGAACTGATTGACGGAAAACCGGGAGCGCCTTTTGAATATCGTCTTTTCTATGCCGAAGACATGAATGCCACTAATTGGACTTTATTGGTTACCAAACCGTTGGGTGATACTACTTATATCCATACCCCAATCGATACCAAAAATAAATATCCTTATTATTATAAGGTGGAATTGCGGGACGCGAACAACACGCTGGTTGATGAGGACTTTGAAATAGCCTCGACGTTATATCCTATCCTTGAGCCATCCGACCAATCGGCTATCATTACCTTCGGACGCTATACCCCGTGGCTCAATACGGAATACGAAATTTACCGGTGTATCAAAACAGGTACGGACATATGTATTGCCGATGAACTGGTCGGTCTTACCAACCGGGAAACATATACGGATACCGGCTTGAAAAACGGGCAGGAGTATTGTTACCGCATACAAAGCAAAGGTTACCGGAACATTAATGGTGTGACAACCTTGAATAACAACTGGTCGCACGTGGCTTGTGTGATTCCGGTTGACAATGTTCCTCCCTGTGCTCCGGAACTCACTGTAACAAGTTTTTGCGAAGAAACCCGGAACCAGCTTGATTGGACGTATGATCCATCCTGTATGAGCGACGTGGAAAAATACCGTATTTATTACTCACCCAACCGGAAAAATTATTCCAGGATCGATTCGGTGATGAGCCGTGATATCCTCACATGGTCGCACAAAGGGACACTGGTGGGATGTTATTATGTGACAGCGGTGGATACGGCCGGGAACGAATCGAAGCAGAGCAACATAGCATGTAAAGACGAATGTGGTACTTATGAGTTACCGAATGTTTTTACTCCCAATGGCGATAATATCAACGATATATTCAAATCCTACAATCCCGGAGGCGTCTCCAAAGTGGACATGAGGATTTTCAATCGTTGGGGAAAAACGGTTTTCAAGACTTCCGATCCGGATATCAACTGGGACGGACGTGACATGGATACCAAGCGGTTTGCACCGTCGGGCGTGTATTATTACACTTGCGATGTATACGAAGATCGGTTGACCGGTTCGCAGGTCATCACGCTTTCAGGGTTCATACATTTATATTATGGCAAGAATGCAGAACCTTATAACCCAGCTCCCAAGATTGATTAGATTTCAGGCTTAATGTTATCAAATTCAATGTCGATTAATAAAAATATATTCTTTTGTACACTGTTGTTCACCTGTGTATGGTTCCTTCCGGCAAACGGCCAGAAGCTGAATGAGGCATATATGCAAGCAAGGGCAGCCATGCAAAGAGAACAATATGCGGAAGCAGGGCAAAAAATCCTGTCGATCCCGGCAAGTGAACGTACTCCGGCAATGTATCTGACCTTGGGCGAAAGCTATTACATGGCAGGCAAATACAATGAGGCGGCTCGTTTTTTTGCCATGGCCGACAGCTTGAAAAATACACCTGATGCTGAACTTTATGCGGCACGCGCTTACGCCATGATGTCGCAACCGGCCCAAGCTACCGAATGGTTACAAAAATACCTTGCACAACGCGACAAGCTCTCCGAAAGCGAAATTGAGCTCGATCCGGCCCTGGAAAAGCTGGAACACAGCAAGGAATGGAAAACATTGTGGAACAAAGAATGGTACAATGCTTCCGAACGGAAAATCGCCGAAGCCACTGTATTGGCCAAACGTAAAAAATATACGGAAGCGCTTGCCATTATCGATGTAGAGATTTCCAACAAGACGGCATCTGCCAAGTTCTATGCACTACGCGCCAAAGTATACGAAGCCATGGAACAATACGATCCGGCCTTTGAAAGCGCTCAAACAGCGACACGTTTACGCACCAATAATTCTGTGTATTTTGCCGACGCGGCCAATCTGGCTGTCCATGTCAGGAAATACGATGTGGCGCTCGAAAATATCAATCAGGCCATCCGCCTCGATTCGTACCAGTTGGACTTCTACCTGCAACGGGCAGCCATCCTGCGTATGTCAAAACAATATGATGAAGCCCGTAAAGACCTTAATTTCTATTTCACTTATCTTCCATCCGATACCAAGGCACTTTACCAATTGGGAATTGCCGAAACAGAAGGGGGAAACCCGTTGGCCGGAATCGAATACTTCACCATGCTGATTGACAAGGATAAGACAACCCCCGATTATTACATCGCCCGGGCTAACGCCAGTATCAAAGCCAACAATTACGCTATGGCCGGCGACGATTTGGCACAGGCATTGGATTTGAATCCCAAATTGCCTGAGGCATGGTGTAAAAAAGGCTTGGTGTTGCAACAACAAAACCAACTCGATGATGCTTGTTTTTATTGGAAAAAGGCGATGGAACTGGGGAACAGTGAAGCTGCCGGATATATTTACAAGTATTGTACGAAATAACTTTTTGAATCTTGAACTTTGAACTTTAAATATGAATAAATACGCTATCGGAGCAGACATTGGAGGATCGCATATATCCACCGCGGCCATTAACTTAACGGATGCTACAGTCAATTGTCCCAGCATGCACCGCACGCATGTGGATGCGCAAGGTGATGCGGAAAGTATACTTTCGGCTTGGACAGAAGCCATTTTGGCGTCCATACAGGCAGTTGGCAAGGAAAATGTGCAAGGCGTAGGACTTGCCATGCCCGGCCCGTTCGATTATCCTAACGGCATCAGCCTGATCAACGATGCCAGCCAAAACAAGTTTTTGTCGCTCTATCAGATGAGTGTGAAACAGGCATTGGCACAACGGTTGGGGTTGGATGCCAATTATATCCGTTTTAAGAACGATGCGGAATGTTTCCTGTTGGGCGAAGTATTCGGTGGTGCCGGCAAAGGAGCTAAAAGAGCCATCGGCGTAACGTTGGGTACTGGGTTCGGTTCGGCTTTCGTCTTCGACGGCAAGTCGGAGGATGGTAACCTTTGGTGTGCGCCGTTCCGTGGCGGTATTGCCGAAGATTCTATTTCCACGCGGTGGTTCATAGCCCGCTATAAGGAACTTACAGGACAAACCCTGAAAGGTGTCAAAGACCTTGCAGACGCAACAAAAGGCGGTAATGCCACAGCGAAACAAATATTTGACGAATTTGGCGCTACATTAAGTGAATTCCTTATTCCGTTGGTGGTCAAACATCAGGCCGACACATTGGTAATTGGCGGAAATATCGCACTTTCATGGGATTTATTCGCCGCTCCATTGCAACGGGCTGTCGCCGGAGCATCGCCATCAACACTTGTGGTACAGGCCCAATTGGGTGAAGAAGCAGCCTTGACAGGCGGTGCCAGCCTGCTGAAAGATTAAAAAGTCATGTTTGGCCAGTATGCATTGGTATAATATTTGATAAATATACAATCTTTTATAAAACCCTAATGAAACCTAACAGGAACTTAAAAACCTGTCGGGTTTTTTATTGAATGATCCAAATGAACAAAAACATAGCAGTATTAGCGGGTGACGGAATAGGCCCGGAAGTGATTGACCAGGCGTTGAAAGTAGTAAAAGCCGTTGAACAATGTTTCAAATGCCAGTTTACCTATACGCCTGCATTGGTTGGTGCTACCGCCATCGAACATACCGGAAATCCTTATCCTAACCAGACCCACGATATTTGTATGCAATCGGATGCCGTACTGTTTGGCGCCATCGGTGATCCGAAATACGACAATGACCCGAAAGCAAAGGTACGTCCCGAACAAGGACTGCTTGCCATGCGCAAGAAACTGGGACTGTACGCTAATATCCGTCCTGTTAGTACATTCAAATCGCTGGTACACAAATCTCCGTTAAAAACCGAGTTGATCGAAGGCGCTGATTTCATGGTGATCCGCGAACTTACTGGGGGTATCTATTTCGGAGAACCCCGTGGACGAAGCGAAAACGGACTGACAGCCTTCGACACCTGCACCTATACCCGCCACGAAGTGGAACGTATTGGCCGGTTGGCTTTCGAATATGCCCGTAAACGCGCTAAAAGGCTTACTGCGGTGGATAAAGCCAATATACTTGCTACTTCGCGCCTTTGGAGGGAAACCATGCAGGAATTGCATGCCGATTATCCCGATGTGGAACTCGAATTCATGTTTGTGGACAATGCTGCCATGCAATTGGTTACCTGGCCCAAGAAATTTGATGTGGTAGTTACCGAAAATATGTTCGGCGATATCCTTACTGACGAAGCAAGCGTTATTACCGGTTCGTTGGGATTGTTACCCTCGGCATCGGTTGGTATCCACACATCGGTATTCGAACCGATACATGGTTCGTACCCGCAGGCTGCCGGAAAAAACATTGCAAATCCTTTGGGAACGATTCTTTCGGCAGCACTGATGTTCGAATATGCATTGAATATGCCCGAAGCCGGACAGCTGATCCGACAGACCTGCGAAAAATCAATTGAAGAAGGGATTGTAACAGCCGATATTGCCGTTGGAAAAGCATATTCCACGTCTGATGTCGGCGACTGGATTGCAAAACAGCTGTCGTAGCCTTGAAATTATTTTGGCCGGAATAGAATAGTGATGGTACAAAATGATATATTTGCCGCATCATTATTAAATTTTGTTACCATGACGACAGAAGAAAAAGTATTGGAAGCCATGCGCAAAGCAGGCGAACCTGTCAATGCCGGAAAGATAGCCGAAATGACAGGTATTGACAAAAAAGAAGTAGAAAAGGCGATGAATAAACTCAAAGCCAGCGGAAGCATTACTTCGCCCAAACGGTGTTTCTGGGAACCGGCTAAATAAGGCTTTTCGCATAACGAGTAACGGCAACTTTTCGAAAAGTTGCCGTTTTCGTTTCCTAATTTGCCGCATCATATACACCTTTCACTAACAACACAGCCTGTGGGGACACTTCGTCACTTGGCATCACTTCCGTCAGTTCACCTTGTCGTTTGTCGGTATGAACGGGAAATTTACGGAAGGCATATCCATCAGTTTCCGATTTTTCGAGCAAAAGCACAAAATGATTATTTTCCCCGGTCATCAGCGCATCGGTGGGTAATGCCCACACAGTACGGGAACTAACGATAATTGTTGCATCAATGTACATGCCTGCCAGCAGTTTTTGCCGGGCACTGTCGGATGGAACGGCCAGTATCGTTGCTGTTCGATTGGCGCTGTCAATAGCTTTACCTGCCAATTTGACCGTGGCTGTGAACATTTTGCCGGAATTTTCGGGCAAGGTGAACATTACTTTTTGTCCCGGCTTCACGGATAATATGTCTTTTTCGAACACAGCCAGGTTTAGTTGTAGTTGCCGGGTATCAATGATTTCGGCCACTACGTCGCCCGGAAGCGCCACCATATTGATATCGGCTTCTATGCGGGTTATATCTCCGGAAACCGGTGCCCGGAGCGTGGCCAGAGATGTAATGTGTCCTTGCGTTATTTTATTGATATCAAGATGAAGCAACAGGAGTTGTTGTTTTAACCCTTCGCAGGTGGCAGTGGCTTTCAGGTAATTGCTTTCGGCTTCGAGGAATACTTTTTCGGAAGCGATCTGCTCGGCACGCAATGCTTGCTGGCGTTCGTATTCGGCTCGCAGCGCTTTCATCTGTCCCGATATTTCAAGATACTGTTGTTGCAGTGCAATGATTTCGGGACCTTCGAGGCTCAGCAACGCTTGCCCCTTTTGTACCCTGTCGCCCAATTGCACAAAAATATCCTTCACCGAACCACTCACGGCAGGACTGATTTTTGCCCGTCCCATAGGAGGCACGTCGGCTATTCCGCGGGCTTTTACTTCCACGTTGAACGCTTGTTGTTGCAGCGATCCGGTGGTCATTTTCATGTTATCGAACTGGGCCTTGGAGATATGTACCAGCGAGTCGACCGATTCTTCTCCACCGGCAGGAACACCATTTGGCTTGCACGACGAAAGAATGCAAGCAATGAGGATAAACAATGAAAAATTGAACCAAGCCCGCGATCTCAACGAAGTTAAAATGGAAAATTGAAAGCTTGGCGGCCTTAGCATCAGCGATCTCACGAAGTAACCGATCTCATGAGCCAAAGGCGAATAATAAGGTGCTATAAATAAGGATTTGATAAGCATATGAGTATGATGGAAATATTTCATGAATAATGAGTGATGGTGATCATAATTTTCAATTGTCAATTGATTTAGGGCAACAATCGGATAACTTATCCGGAGCAGGTTGTTCTGCAAGCTTATTACCGTTCATAACCTTGAACAGCACAGGCAGTACGATCATGGTGAGTAACGTGGAGGTGATCAATCCGCCGATGACTACTGTAGCCAACGGACGTTGTACTTCCGCCCCTGCGTGGGTCGAAATCGCCATTGGAAGGAAACCCAAGGCTGCCGCCGACGCTGTTAGGGCCACAGGCCGCAATCGGTCAATAGTACCCCGGATAATCAACGAGTCAATATTCTTCATGCCCTGTTTTTCAAGTGTTTTGAAATGCTCGATCAACACAATCCCGTTAAGCACAGCAATTCCAAACAAAGCAATGAAGCCTACCCCGGCGGAGATACTGAACGGAAGTCCACGTATGGCCAACGTCAGCACACCACCGACAGCCGCCAACGGGATGGCCGAAAACACCATGATAGTGTCGCGCATTGATGTGAAGGCGAAATATAACAATACGAAAATAAGACAGAGGGCGATCGGCACAGCTACCTTCAAGCGCTTAGTAGCGCTTTGCAGGTTTTCGAACTGTCCGCCGTAAGCCACAGTGTAACCCGGCGGTAAGCTGATTTTTTGGCTCACAATGGCCGAAATATCATCCACTACGCTTTGCATGTCGCGGTCGCGGACGTTTACCCCAATCACTACCCGGCGTTGGGTATTATCACGCGAAATCTTGGCCGGACCATCCGTATAAGCGATCTCGGCCACTTCCTGCAAAGGAATTTGTCCGCCTACCGGCAACGACACATACAGGTTACGGAGATCATCGATATCACTGCGGCTGGCAGCGTCAAAGCGCATCACAAGGTCAAAACGTTTTTCACCTTCGAACACGCTACCCACCTTCTGTCCGGCAAAGCCAAGAGTGATAATGTCGTTGAGGGCAGCTATCTCCAAACCATAGCGGGCTATCTTGGCCCGGTCGTATTTCACCATCATCTGGGGTAACCCGTCAATCTTTTCCACAATGATATCCGCAGCGCCCTGAACCCCGGTAATGGCAATTTTCACTTCCTGCGCTTTCTGATACAGTATTTTCAGGTCTTCGCCATAAATTTTGATGGCTACATCCGACCGCGAACCGGATATCAGCTCATTGAAACGCATCTCGATAGGTTGCGTAAACTCCACTTCCATGTTGGGAAATACGGATAATGCATCCTTGATTTTATCGGCTAATTCGTCTTTGGTCTTTGCCGATACCCACTCTTTCTTTGGTTTCAGGCGTACGATGATATCAGTTTCCTCCATCGACATAGGATCGGTCGGCACTTCGGCGGCGCCGATACGGCTCACCACCTGCTGCACTTCGGGAAACTTCTTGAGCAGTATCAGCTCGATCTTTGTGGTGGTTTCGATGGTCTTACTCAGCGAAGTACCGGTTTTCAACACCGGTTGTATCACAAAATCACCTTCATCCAACTGTGGGATGAACTCACCGCCCATACGGTTATAGATAAAGATGGCCAAAGCAAGCAATACGACTGCCATAGCCAGCACGATACGCGTGTGCTGCAATGACCACCGGATAGATGGATAATAAGTGTTTTGCATGAAACGGATGATACGAGCCGAAATAGATTTTTTATTTTCCTTGGTGGGACGAAGAAAGAGCGACGACATCACCGGAAGGTAAGTGAAACAGAGTATCATGGCGCTGATGAGGGCAAAACTGAACGTGAGCGCCATCGGGCGGAACATTTTACCTTCAACGCCAACCAACGATAAGATAGGAATGAACACAATGAGGATGATGAGTTGCCCGAACACTGCCGAATTCATCATCGTGGAAGCGCCATCTCCGGTGATGCGGTCTATTTCGAGCCGCCGCTCTTTCCGCGGAAGCGCTTGCAAATGTCCGCTATGCGAGGCGATCTGGAACGAGATACATTCCACAATGATGACTGCCCCGTCGATGATAATTCCGAAGTCGATGGCACCGAGACTCATCAGGTTAGCGTCGATACCGAAAGTATTCATCAGCGCAATGGCAAACAGCAGGCAGAGCGGGATAATGGATGCTACCACTAATCCCGAACGGATGCTTCCCAAAAGGAGTACAACCACGAAGATGACGATGAGGCAACCCAGGATAAGGTTTTCTGCAACGGTAATGGTGGTTTTGGCCACTAATTCGCTACGTTCGAGGAAAGCGTTGATGTATACCCCTTCGGGCATGGTCTTCTGCACCTCAGTCACACGTTCCTTTACTGCCTGTATCACCTGTTTTGAGTCGGCGCCTTTGAGCATCATAATCTGTCCAAGTACCTTTTCGCCTTGCCCATTGCCTGTAATAGCACCGAAACGGTTAGCATGTCCGAAACGTACTGTGGCCACATCCCTCACCAGCACAGGAACGCCGTTCACATTTTTAACCACAATATTCTCGATATCCTCCACCGAGTTTATTTTTCCCTCGCCGCGAATGAAATAGCTTTGGTTGGTCTTTTCAATATAAGCCCCGCCGGCAATGCTATTATTGTCTTCGAGTGCCGTCAATAATTCACTGATGGTAATATTCGTAGCGTTAAGGGTTGCCGGGCGAACTGCTACCTCGTATTGTTTGAGGTATCCGCCCCATGTGTTGATTTCTACCACTCCGCGTATGCCCGACAGCTGCCGCTTCACAATCCAATCCTGAATAGTACGCAGGTCGGTTACCGTATAGCGGTTCTCGTAACCGGACTTTACTTCGAGCGTGTATTGATAAATTTCGCCTAACCCCGTACTGATCGGTCCCATTTGCGGCGTACCGAAATTGTCGGGTATTTGTTCTTCGGCTGAAACTAATTTTTCAGCCACTAACTGGCGTGGCAAATAAGTGCCCATTTTGTCTTCGAAGACGATAGTGACCACCGACAACCCGAACTTTGAAATAGAACGTATCTCCTGCACACCCGGCAGGTTGGCCATTTCCATCTCGATAGGATAGGTGATGAACTGTTCGATATCCTGTGTCGAAAGGTTGGTAGACGTAGTGATCACCTGTATCTGGTTGTTGGTGATATCTGGTACCGCTCCAATGGACACCCTCGTGACGGAAATAATACCCCACCCCAGTAATCCGGCAGTGAACAGCAGGATAAGCAGTTTGTTATGAAGACTAAATTGTATAATTTTGGATAACATCAGAAACGATTTTCAATTTTGACTTTTGATAATGCGGTTGACCCCATAAAAACACAAAACCACGAAAGAGTTTTGTATTCTTCGTGTCGTTACGGGATATTTATCCGTTCCCGGGAAATTATGCGGCAGGCGGCGCTCGAAGAGGAGCCGTGGCGGCAACAGGACTGGAAATTCTTGGTAAAATGTAGTGATTCGATGCCTGATGAGCCGGATCAACCGTCGGAACAGGCGCTTGTACTGGTTTGTTGTTGGGATATGGCGTGATGATACATTCCGGAGCAACAGAGTCATCATCTACTTCGAAAAGGTAATATTCGCAACACCGGAGGTGCGAATGCTGCGGCATTTGGTGATGTAACCGATGGGCTTGTTCGCTATCGCTTTTTGTTAGAGTAGTTTGTGACGTTGATTGCAAGAAAATACAGTGACTATGAGGTATATATGTATGCACCAGCATCAGCATATATACCACAAATATCAAATTCGATATGGCTGCTTTCGATTGCATGTTTACAAAGGTAATATTATTTATGATAACATGCAACAGTTGGAATATGTTCTTTTTGATGCTGAAAACCGGAACCAGTCTGACAATTTTAGATCGTCCGAACATATTTGTTGACAACAATAAGGATATGTTTTTTCAAGCTTTCAGTTTTGTATTGCTTCGATAACTATCTATAAATAAACACTTATATTTATATTTAATTTTCACACAAACTTATACGTTCTGATACCACTCCTGTCAAATAAATTTTATTAATAAAAAGCTATTATCAACAAAATAGTATTATATTTGTTTTTTCATAAATGATCATGGTTTCTGCACTTATGTGTGCAATACCATGTATTGTTTTGTGATACTTTGTTTATTATTCTTGGGTGGGTTATAGTATATTTCCGGCAGTTCTCAACTCTTTATTAATGAAACGGTTTGCGATAATATTTTTTCTGCTGTGCGTTTTTTTACCTGAATATTCTACAGGTACAACAAAAGCGTGGTATGACCGGGATCAGATACGAACTCAATCCATACAAAGAATAATTGATACCAATACATCATTTGATTCGGCAAGAATACACTATCAGGAGTTGATACAGGCTGCCGGAACGGAAGGTGACGAATCATTGCAGGCTGAATGCCTGTTCCAGGTGGCACTTATTTATTACTGGCAATCGCAGTACTCGATGTCGTTGGCCGAGGCAAAAAAAGGATTGGCCATAGCTTACCGATTGAATGATAAGGAATTGCTAGCCGTGGGATACGATTTGTTGGGACGCTTACATTACTTGTTCAGTCCCGAACAGTCACAATATTACTATAGGAAATGCTGGCAATACAGCGAGGAGTTGGATAGCCTGGATATTATTGTGGGCAACTTGAATTGCTATAATATTATCCGCAACGAGCGCGAGGTGTTGCTTGACGATATGCTGTCAATCGATTTCCGGAGACTCAACTCATTGTCACAAGCCCGGTTGGGTTATCTCATCGCTCGCTCTCTGCTTGCCGATCATCATGTTGATGAGGCGCTGAAGTATCTCAAATATACACAAGAGTATTTGCAAGAGCACAAGGGAATAAATCTCCTGAATGCGATGTATGAGCAATTGTTGGCTCAAGTGGCATTGATACGGGGCGACATGCAGCAGGCTCGGATATATCTGGAGAAAAGCATGAGGTTTGCCCGCGAGAATAACATACTGATGGGCGTGGTTGACAATTACAGGTTAGCATCGGAAATTGCACAAGCACAGGGACTGGAAGTGGAAGCGCTGGATTATTATAAGAAAAGCGTTATGTTGCGCGACAGCATTTTCAACAGTGCATCCAACCAATCTTTTCCTGACGACTTGATATATACCATGATGGAGCAAGTGGCTGACAACGAAACACTAGCAGAGACAAAAAAACAATTGTTGATAGGTATCCTGTTGGTGTTGATCGTGGTAGCGGGGGGAATGTTTTATTATTTCAAGTCCTCCCTATATCAAAAAAGGACGGCGAATTCCATCACTCATATCAAAACGCATTCATCGAATGGGTTTCACTCGAAAATGAAAAGCCATTTGATGAAAATCATGTATGCCTATAAGGCCGGGGTAAGTTATGGTTTAAAGCATATATTCGAAACCCAATGGCAACCGGGTAGGCCGGAGCCGGTCGACCTTTTTGCTGTTTTCGAAAAAAATATGCAAAAAGCTGATAACCTGATGGATGCATTGATCGAACGTGTGGAGGCAGAATCGGAGATGATTCTCCAAAAGGAAAAATTTGACGTGAAAGAGGTTATTGACCAACTTGTTGCCTTGTATAAAATAGGATTTGCCTCTAAAAGTATTACTTATCATGTGCCGGATGATCAACTGTTGGTGGTATGTGGTGATCGGTTCTTGTTAGCCATTGCTATGGAACATCTCTTTTTCAGGACGGTGAACATTGCTGCGAAAGATGCTTCGATCCGTATATCGGTTGCAACTGATGCCGGTGATGCTGTGGTATTCAGTATCGTTGATCCCGGAAACAGAGAACAAACACTGGAAAAGGAAATATTCGCCCAACGCATTGCCCAACTGGAAGCGACAAAGAATGTGACATGGACTGCCGATTGGGATTTTAATATTTTTGCCGAATGTACCGTCAGGAACCATGCAGGATCCCGTATTGAATATACTTTGGAAAAAGGTACAACCTATTATTACCGTTTTCCGGTTTCGGATTTTCCGATGGATGAAGACCAAACTTTGTAATGATGAACTTTGAATTTTGAACCATCTGTTTCGACATATTTTTTGTGTAATGTGGCTTGTGGCGGTTATCGCCGGTCAGTTGCAAGCAGGATATTTACCGCCTGATACGGTACGTATCCGTATGCTGAAACAGGAATTATCACAACTACACTATATCAATGAGCAGAAAGAATATTATTACCAATTGGAGCAACTGGCTATAAAAACCGGTGACAAATCCCTGTTGGCCAAATGTTGCTATGAATTGTCATATATATTGGTACAGCAATCGGAATATCCGCTGACCATTGAATATGTACAACGGGCATTACGCTATTACGAGGCAAAAAACGACAAAACCGGCCGTGCCAATTGTTATCGTATCATGGGAACGCTTTACCTGCTACTCAGTCCGGAACAGGCGGATTTATATTTCCGTAAATGTAGTGAACTGTCATCACGTGAAGACAGCGCCCTTGCCGTCATTACCAAGTGCATGATGTCCATTCAACCCGGTGCAAAAAACGATAAAGTATTCAACGATATCCGTAATATAAACTTAAAGGTGCTGAACGTTTCCCAAGCTGCGACTGTTGACTATCTCTATGCAGTGATGGCCCGTCAGGAAAAAGATATAGACAAGGCGTTGCTATACATACAGAAAGCCAATGCCTTTTTTACGACCATTCCACAATTGGGATATATGAATGCGCTGATACAACATGAAATGGCTTCGTTGTACTTTACACACGGCGATTTGGAAAAAGCCAAACAAACCTTGGCCATGAGCGATGCAATATGTAAAAGGGATAATTACCCGCTGACCGCTATTAGCAATATGAAACTGCTGTCGTCTATCTTGTCTGATGAAGGACGGGAAGTAGAATCTTTGATGTTATTCAAGAAGTATACCAGCAAGAAAGACAGCCTGTTGGGATTGAACCAAGTACGTTCGTTGACAAGCCTGCTGATGAGAAACCTGTTGGATGAAAACGTGCAGGAACATTTGTCGATGAATCATCAGGGACATCAAAAATACTACATTGCAATGGCTGTCATTTTGATATTGAGCATAATGACATTGTATTATTTCCGGAATACATTCATGGTGTGGAAGGAAAAATATCTTCTACTGTCCCAAATTACCGAACAAAACAAGCAACTTGGTTCAAACCCCGAATTGAAGCAACACCTATCTGTAATCATGTTTGAATACAAAAAAGGTCTGAATCACTACATAAAACAATTCCGTAATAAAGAAAACACTTGGAACGACTATCAAAACTTCAGCTTGTATATGGATGAAGCAAATGATTTTATCGACCAGTTGAAAAAGTGGATAGACGAACAGCCCTACCAGACCAATTCAAGCAATTTGTTCGAAGCCGGGAAGATCACCCGAAAAGCAGTCTATCTGCTCGAAATAATTTATAGTTCCGAGCAAGTTTCCATTCAAAATAATATCGGAGATGAAACCTTTGTTTATGGTAACCATATATATTTCAGTATAGCCATCGAAATATTGCTTTTTAGGATACTGCAGGCTGCCGGGGAACAAGCTGTCATCATCCTTTCCGTACGCGATAATATCGACTTTACCGTATTTACGATCAGTTCGCCAAATTATGTTATTTCTGAAGACGACCGGATATATGCCCTCGGGTTGATACAAAAGATGAGAACAAATAATAACGGGATACATCCTGAAAATAATGCAGAAATCTGCCTGAAATGTATTTATGAAAATAATGGAAATATATGGTTTGAAAGCGATCCTGAGCGGGGAACGATTTTAAATTTCACCGTCCCAAAAGGGGAAATCAAAATTAAGACGAGAACAAAACCGGAACAAATAACCATTTCTGCGAATAACTAATGTCATGTCAATGCTATTTTGGCGCGTCATTGCGAGGAGGAACGACGAAGCAATCTGCTTTTATTCAGAGAGATTACTTCGCTATCGCTCGCAATGATGTTGCGACATTCTTTCATTGACGCGACACTAATATATTTGTCGTATTATTTAAATAGTATTACATTTGCACCAAATGTAATATGTGGATATTATTTGCATAACACAAAAACTGGTAGTTGGTGTTATACTCTGGTTATACCGGCCGGAAAATGATAAAGGCAATGAAATGGCTTGTGACAATGGCAGTCTTATTGCATACTTTTTCTATCGTATGCAGGGGGCAGGAAGGCGAATGGTTTGAGCTTGACAGGATACGTGGCCGGACAATTTATCGGATGCTTGAACCTGTCGGGTCATATGTTACAATGGAAACACGTTATACTGAACTGCTCCAAACTGCCGAAAAAACAAGTAACGATACACTGCAAGCCGCATGCCTGTTTCAATTGGCGCACATTAATTATAAGGAAGCACATTATTCACATTCATTGGCTTGGGCGAAAAGGGGAATGGATATTGCCCGGCAGTTGGACGACTGTGAAATGCTGGCCGTTGGTTACGAACTGTTAGGACGCTTGCATTATCTTTATAGTCCTGAACAAGCACAGTATTATTACCGGAACTGTTGGCAGCAATGTATGATATCCGGCAACAGGGACCTGGCTATTGTCTGCCTGAATGGTTACACATTAATAAGCACTGATTACAATGCATCATTGGAAGACTTGCTTTCTATCAATCTTGATTCATTGTCCGGATTGCCAAAAGCACGGTTAAGCCATTTGATTGCCCGTTCGCTGACCGATGTGGGACGAATAGATGATGCATTGGATTACCTTGGAAATACATGGGAATATCTCAAGGAATACAAGGAAACAAGCCCGTTGAATATCCTGTATGTACAGCAAATGGCTCGAATCATGTTGCGGAAAGGCGACACGCAGAAAGCGTGGGAATACATCAATAAGGGTTGCGAAATCGCTCACAGGAACAAATTGTTGTTGAAGCAGGCCGAAAACTATAAGTTAGCTTCGGAAATTGCACAGGCCGAAAAACAAGAAACCTTGGCATTGGAATATTACAAAAAAAGTGTTCATCTGCGCGATAGTGTTCTCAACACGGCATCCAACAGACATTTTCCTAACGAATTACTTGATACTTTGATCGGATTTCTTGCCGAAGAGGACTATGTCAAGGGCAAAGGACAACATGTTACGTTTTATATTGTACTGATACTGGTTTTTATTTCGGTATCGATCCTAATATATTCCTACAAATTAAATACTTACCGTAAAAAAATGAATTTAGCGGTAACTGGTATCAAGGAACAGGTAGAAGGGGAATGCCGTGCCAGGTTAAAAAATCATTTGATGAAAATCCTATACCAATATAAAATGGGTACGGAATTTTGTGTGAAACAAACATTAGAAGCACGACTACAATTTGACAAAACAAATGAAGGCGCCTATCTTGATATTCTGGAAAGCCATTCACGTAAAGCCGATGAATTAGTGAACATGTTGTTAAGTTGGGTGGAAGTAACCCCTGACATGCAACCGCAATATACTCATTTTGATGTAAGGCATTTGATCGGGCAGATGATAGACTTGTATCAGATAATATATGCAGCCAAACAACTAAGCTATGTGCAATCGCCGGAAAATGAACCATTAATCATTTATGGAGATAAAATCATGATAGCCATTGCGATTGAAAATCTTTTTTTCAGGATAACCAGAAATGCGGCATCGAACGTCACCATCCACATTTCGGTTATAAGAAATGAAAACGGGCAGTTTATATTCAGTTTATCAAATACCAGCGACAAGCAATACACATATGGCAAGGAAATATTTGCCCGTCACATTGAAAACCTCGAAAAAGGAGGGAAAGAGATACACACAGCCGACTGGGATTTTAATATTTTTGCTGTGTGCCTGCTGAAAAACCGGGCAAAAGCATGGTTCAAATTCGATATTGATACTGGGACTGCATGTGGCTTTACGATGTCTGCCGATTGAATGTTCATGATTTTTTCACCGTGCATCATTATACGTTTTGTGGCAGCACTATGATGATAATTATTTACATTTGCATGTAATTTATACCCTTTGGAATAAATGAAAGCTGTAATTGTCGAAGATGAAGTATTTGCCTCGCAGGCATTGGAAAATCTCATCCATGAAGTCGATCCTGCTATCGGGGTAATAGCAGTATTGCAGTCGATTGACGAAAGCGTGGAATGGTTCCGCAATAACCCTAAGCCGGACTTGGTATTTATGGATATCCACCTGGCCGATGGCTCATCGTTTGCTATTTTCGATGAGGTGAGCATCACCTGTCCCATCATCTTTACCACCGCTTATGACGAATACGCCTTGAAAGCGTTCGAGGTCAACAGCATCGACTACCTGCTGAAACCTATCAGTAAACGCGATATGGAACGGGCCATCGGCAAGTACAGGAACATGTCGGCAACACCATCCGTCGGCATTGATCCCGAAGCCATTCAAAAGCTGCTTGCCAGCCTGAAACAAAACGAACGGACATACAAAACATATTTTCTTGTTCCCGAAAAGGACAAACTGGTGCCCCTTGCAATAATCGATATTGCATACATCTACATTGATGCTAAAATGGTAAAAGCGATTACTTTTGCCGGGAAGACCTGTTACTTGGATCAGACCCTCGACGAACTGGCTGCATTGCTCAATCCTGCCAACTTTTTCCGTGCCAATCGTCAATTTATCATTGCTCGATCTGCCGTCAAAGACCTGTCGATGTGGTTCGGAAGCAAAATCTCCGTGAACCTGACGGTATCCGTACCTGAACGGATCGTAGTGAGCAAGGCGAGGGTGGGGGAGGTGAAGAATTGGATAGCAGGATAAAAATTTATCCCGGTTGCAACGGCAATTTCGCTTTTGCGGGAAAGCATAACAGCTATTGCCAAAACATGGTTATCCACAGGGGTTAGAGAGGTTAATCTTCGATAAATTCTTTGTAGCGTTTATTACAATCAACGCATTTCATCGAATCTGCAACGCCGCTAAATCCGAATCCGTTCCATTGGTAGGCCATTATCCGCCGCTTATCTGTTGTTTTATTGATATTGATGAACGAGTCGCCGCGATGCAGGGCACACAAAGTAGAAGGGACCCCGGGTAATATTTGTGCGTCAACAAGCGGCCAGGTCAATGCTGAGCCTCGCCACATGGCACGAATGCCTTTGTTGTCAATGCTATACACATAGGGCCTGACACCGGTTTCATCATCCATATTCGAATAATGCTTTTCGAGGACAAACAGGCATTCCTGCTGGTCGTCAAAGGTCGCTCTGTCCAGTGAGACTATTGGCATGGGTGGCGTTATCCATACTTTCCGGTCATTGCTGTATGCCTGGAGCCGTAGGTTGTATTTTCGATGTCTCAACGATATCGGGCGAAAAGTATAACCGCCTGCACAAAACAATTCATGTACTCCTGTTGGCGTGAATCCATACTCGGTTTTGCCTGCCGTTTCCGGGAAAAAAGAATTTGGCGTGGTATGTGTAATAATTCCACTACAATGTATTTTACCTCGTCTTATACGGATATCTGCAATCAATCCTTCTTTAGTAGCCGGGTATTTTTGGTCAAATAGGTGATTACCCAGCGAGAAGAATACCGGTTTACCTTCGATCAACTCCGGTTGTTGCACCACATGCGGATGGCTTCCAATGACGACGTCCGCTCCATTTTCGACTAACCATCGGGCCATTGTGCGTTGATTTTTGTTGGGCCATTCGAGTAATTCGCTGCCCCAATGGACAGATACGATCACGACATTGGACAACGTCCGCGCCAGTCGTAGCTTTTGCATCGCCTCTACCGACGGGATGTGGTCGGATATGCTGTCCTTCCCAGGTACGGTATTGATCGCTACCACTGAAACAACTATATCCTTGACCGTGAAGAATTGCGGCGAATGATCAAATCCCACAGGCCGGATACCATTAACGGCCAGCGCATCCGCAGTTTGGTCGATACCTTGTATGCCCAAATCACCACTGTGGTTATTGGCTATGGTGATGATATTGAAATCGGCTTCCCGGAGCATTGTGATATCGTCCCGGCGGATGTCGAAGGTAAGCGTTGAGGTTTTTTGAGGAAAAATGGCAGTATCACCAACGGCTCCTTCTAAGTTTCCGGCAACGAGGTCGGCCTGTTTAAACAGGGAGGTAAGGTTCATCCATGGCGGTTCGTTTCGTTGTTGATATTCTTCCCTAACAGTCCGTGAAAGCAGGATATCGCCGGTAAAAAGAATACGGATCTCGTCGTCGTGGCAGCAGCCGGGAAATAAGAGAAAAAGAATCGCGATGGATTGGATGATAGCAGTATAATACCTGTATAATCGTTTTGCAACGTTGCAATTAAAATATGCAGGCCATATATTATCCGGTTTTTTCTTAGTATCCAAAATTTACCAAATATACCAAAATGAAAGTAGTATTAGCTCCAAGCTCGGTTCGGATTTTCCGAAGTGTCTTCCGGCGGAGCCTGGAGTTTAAAAATTACCGTTTCGTTTAGGTCCTTCTATATATCCTCTGAATTTCCAGTCCATATGTTTATATCCTGTTATGGTACACTTGTATACTGTCAGGTCAGCCGAACCACCAGGATAAACTTTCAAAAACATTTCTACACAATCTCCCAACATGTTAAGTTCGATTTTAATGTAAATGTCCCAACCGCCTTCTTCAGAATTTTCCACTTTATATTCAAAGTCTTTGTAAAAGGATATGGGGCCGCTTACAAGATTGTTTTCCTTTGAATACTGTGGTAAAAAAGATGTTTCTATTACTTCTTTTGTTACTATTATATAGTATTTTTCATTTTGGGATGCACCTACTGTCAGAAGATTTATTCCTGTAAATATATATTTCTGCGTATCAATAAGTTGCTTTGTATTTGCCTCAGTTTGTTCAGCCTTACGCTGTTTTTTCGATTTCTTTTCCTGCCTGTGTAAAGTTCCGCCACAGACAATGATGGATAACAACAGGACGAATACACCAATCTTTTTCATGTTCCGGTTTTATTTTTGATTTATTCTTAGCACACATACACAGGTGAAAATAATTTTCGGATTTTGCGAAACGCTTGACCTATTTCACATTGGTATAACTGGTACTGCTTATTACAGGCAAAGTTATTAAAATATGTCAGAGTTCGGCACTTTTCCGACATATTTTTACTATATAGTTCCACTGAGCTTGTAAGTTCGCGGATCGTCGTTCATAAAAATGATCAATATCCTTTCGAAGCAGGAACATTTTTCTTGATGATATATGGTTTGATCCAGGGAACAAAATCCTGTTTATCTACATGTTCACGCCATTCCTCATCGTTCTGGAAGACCTTGGAAACGAATTCGTAATAGGAATATACGGCGCCCCTGACAATCTGCCTGCGGCCATAGAACGGCACAATGTGGTTCCATTCCATAGCGTTACCCACGGCCGCCATCAGGCAATCGTTGGAATCCCTGTCAAGGGCTACGTCGGCGATCTTTGGCATGGGATCGGGTTCGGATAAAGCGTATTCTTCATTTCCCAGGCTGCTGAATATAAAGAAAAGGTGTTCAGCCACATTCGCCACCTGCATGATCTTCTGATATTCGCGGCTGTTGAGCGCTTCGCCCCGGCTTTCCTTTTCGGCGATTTTCTGAAAAATACGTACTTCGGTAGCGGCATCGTTCAACTTTTTGATGATGCTTTCGTAAAGGACGCTTTGGGCGTCGACAAGCGCCGTTTCATCAATCAACTCTTTTACCTGTTGCGCCATAGCATCGAATAACCCGGCAATAGCCCCGAAGGTATATGGATCGGGTTCCACGCTGCCACGGGGTTCGCGTGCAATGAATGTTTCAAATCCACCTTCGCCGCTCTCGGCCGCTCCCCGGTCATTTACCAGGATGGTGGCATGCCGTAATGTAGTCCAAGTGGCAAGTCCCGTTTGCAGGCGCTTTGCCTGCCATATATCGCGGTCTTTGTCCCCGCTTCGCGAATGTACAGTATCTGCCCATTGCACCGCCATAGCATCTAACCATCGGTCGTATATGTTTTCCATATTTTCACGGTTTTCGCCAAAATTCTTCTTTAGGCGGGCGATTACTTTTTGCAGGTTGGGGTACTTTTCGTAGTCGTTTTTCATCATGTTTTCGGCAAAACTATTGCCCATTGCTGCCGACAAGTCGATACCCGACGAAAATATCCGTCGTTCCTTATTGGTGCTGATGATTTGCAACTCAGATGGAAAACTTTCGTGAAAAACGGTCGAATACAACACTTCATTGTCAAAGCCCCACGACAATGGAAAGATACTGGTTTCGCTACGCGGAAACTGGCAATAGGCAGGAACAGTCTGCGAAATTCCTTTCCACGCCAGTGGCGAACGCGACGGGGCAATAAAACCGATATAACTATTGATCCATTGTTCGGCATACTGCTTTACATTTTCCGGCAACTGGTTCAACTCATTTATCTTGTCCTGCTTATTCTGATAAATAGTGGTGAAATAGCGGAAAGCCCTGAAATAGTTCTCCATTTCGGGCGACGAACTGTAATGTCCGCGTGGTTTTAAATCCGAGTACCGGTAAATGTCGTTGATGATTTCGGTAAAATCATCTTCTCCAGCCAATATCCGTTCTGTTTCGGAATTGGCTTTATTGTTTGTACGAAGCGCTCTTATGGCAGTGAAAACAGGTTTCCATGCCAGCATTTTGCCCGATTTCATGGCATAACTTTCCGCTTCGTTGATAAAATCCCAGAAAGCGGGGATCGCTTCCTCTTTCTCCTTGATGATAAAAATGCCTTGGTAAGCGGTTCCGAATATTTCCCACATCAGGTCGGTAGTCACAAGGTATGGTCTTGACAAATCGCTGAGAGGATAATAATTTTCGGTTTCGTACAACTTGTATAACTGGTCGCTGTGGTTGGGACGGAACAGGCCATAATGCTTTTGCAGCAGATCGGTTTCGTCGGCTGACGAAATATACTGCCATGCATTAATGACATCATGCAGTGGCATATTCATCGGGAGATAATTCAATGTGTAGCGTCCGTCAGCGGAAGTTATCCCCACCACACCTTTTCCATCGGATACAGGTCGTGGAGCCATTGCGAAGCTATAATTGGAAAGTCTGTCTTTCTCTTCGCCTGTCGGAAACCAGTACAACCTGATACCTTCCTTGCCGGTATTCCAATGGATCAACCCCAACCCGTTGGGAACCGGGACAATTGTTCCGACCATGCCTTTCGGGAATTGCAAAGGATGTGACTTTCCCCACGCTTCGCCTTCGTAATCGGCCACAAAGTACCGATTATCATTGTCTTCCCAGATTAATTGGTGTCCGGCAGGATGAAATGCCACTGGGAGCGCCCCTTGCGCATATATCTCGCTGGGATCGAAGTCAGCGCCCAAAGCCTCGGCAGTTGTCTTTGTCGTTTCCGGTCCCACCACCTGGTAGAGTCGTTGACCTCGTTCGGTAACAGTCACCACCCGATAGTTGCCGTTGTCGGTTTCCATTCCGACATATAGACGATAAATATTCTCATAGATTTTTTTACCCTCATTGTATATACCAAAAGGACGTGGGCCTATGAGCAACCGTTTCAGAGGTTTGGGTGATTTAAAAATGCAGACACATTTCCCTTCATTATTTGTTTCTATACGTACAATCTGAAAACCTTCCTGTGTTTTGATGGTCGCAAACAATGTATTTCCCGCCGGATGCCACACAATGTCCCCGACAATATTGTTATCGGGAAACTGATAAACAGTGACGGGGTCGCTATCGTTCATTTCCCATATTTTAACAACAGAAGCGCCGTGGGCCTGGCTGGCGGCTATGGCTACCCGTGGTTTGACCGGCGAAACATCGAAAGCTGTTATTTTTTCCGTTCCGGAAAAGGTATAATGGCATTCGCCATCGGGCGAAGGTGTAATTTCATATTCGGGTACGGAAAAGATTCCGTCGGATTCTATGGCATCGAATATGAAAGCCTGGTCTTCCGTTTGTTGAGGTTGTCCTTGGTTTGGGGCTCGATTCGACCTGCTACCGCATGAGTGAAAAATGGTGCTGAAAATGAGTGTGATAGAGATCATGTAATTCGAAGAATATCTCATTTTTCGATTATTTTTACCGATAATTTGTACAGGCAAAGTTACAAAAATTTCATCCAACTTGCCGGATGCTCAAAATCTCTTCGATAAACTTTCGGTCGTTGGCTAAGCGTGGCACTTTGTTCTGTCCGCCCAATTTTCCGCGTCGTTTCATCCATTCATAGAAAGTGCCCCGGGGCATGGTATGTACGATGGGCATTCGTAGGGTAATGCTTTTATTGCGTTTAGCCTCGTAGTCCGAGTTGAGCGAACATAGCGTCTGATCGAGTGTTTGCGTGAAAAGGGGCAGGTCGGCAGGTTCCTTCTCGAACTCAATCAGCCATTCGTGCGTCCCGTTATGGTCGCTATCCATATAGACAGGGCCAGCTGTATATTCCGAAATGATTGCCCCGGTAACCAGGCATGCTTTTTTCAGGGCTTTTTCGGCATTATCCACAATTACTTCCTCGCCGAAAGCATTGATAAACTGACGAGTACGCCCCGATATTTTGATCTTATGCGGATACAGTGAAGTAAAAACAACCGTATCGCCGATGATATAACGCCACAGTCCGGCATTGGTCGTAATCACCATGGCATAATTTTTCCCTGTTTCTACCTGATCGATGGTCAACACTTCCGGTTTATCCGCATGGAGTTGCTCGAGCGGGATAAATTCATAAAAAATACCATAGTCGAGCATCAGCAACATACTGTCATTGGTAGGGTTGTCCTGCAAGGCGAAAAATCCTTCGGAAGCATTGTAGGTCTCGAAATAGTGCATGTTTTCCGATGGAAAAAGCCGTTGGTATTGTTCCCGGTAAGGTTCGAAACATACGCCGCCATGGATAAACAACTCCATGTCCGGCCATACTTCCATGATATTCCTTTTTCCGGTATATTTGAGGATATGTTTCATCAACACCATGTTCCATGATGGAACCCCGGTAAATGCCACCACACGTTTTTTGACGGATATTTTGGTAATCTGTTCCAGCTTCTCGTCAAAATTAGCCAACAAAGCTATCTTGGCGGGTGGTGTGCGCAAAAGGTCGGCCCATCGCGGTATATTTTCAATCATGATGGCCGAAAGATCACCGTAACGGGAATGGTTTGCTTCTTTGTTGATCTGGTGGCTTCCGCCCAATGTCAGGGTTTTGGATGTAAAGACCTTTGTCTTTGGATTTTGTGTTGCGTATATTGCCAACACATCGTAACCGCCCCGGTAATGGCAACTGTGCAAGGCTTCCCGGCTGACGGGAATGAATTTACTCTTGTCTTCCGTGGTTCCCGACGATTTGGCGAACCACTTGATGGGACTTGGCCATAATATATTTTGTTCCCCATCGCGGATACGGTCAACGTAAGGCCTAATGTTTTCGTAGTTTTGTAAGGGTATTGTCGACTGGAACTGGTATATGTCACGGATTTGATCGAACCTGTATCTTTTTCCCCACTCGGTGTTCCTTGCTTTATGAATTAAATCAAAAAGAGTCGATTCCTGTGCGGGAAACGGGTGTGCCTTAAAGTATTCGATCCTTTTTAATCGTCTTGAATTGAAGTTATTAATAATGGACTGGATGAGTGACATTAAGCCATTGTTTGGTGAACAATAAAGCACCAAAAGTATAGTATTCTTTGCGAATTACCAAAATTTATATGCTTCCGGATTTAACTTTATATAACCTGCGTGTTTCACCCCTCACCTCTGTTCTTTAAACACCTTCTTCAACGGCAGAAACAGCCGTTCGAGCAGCCGCAGGTCCTCGGTAATGATCTCCGCCGTGGCATGCATCTCCTGGTGGAAGGGCAGCTCCTTACCATAAGTGGTCATCAGTCCGTCCGGGAAACTCACCTCCAGCGTATACGACTCGCCGGAAGGCACTACCGACATGTTGCTCACTGCCCCGCGCACGATGCCGTATTCCGTGTCTGGAAAATTCAGGAAACGGACATTGACCCGCTGCCCCGGCTTCACCTTTCCGGAACCGGCGATAGGTAGCTGCGCCTTGCCGACCAATTGCCCAGAAGCTTCGGGGATAATCGTGAACACTGTCTCCCCGGCGGTGATGTTCTGGTTCACGTTCCAGTACTTGCTGATGTCCACTGTGCCATCCACCGGCGTTTTCAGTACATAAGCCATCTCCCAGGTGTTGAAGGCATTCAGCAGGTTGTCCAGGCCCGTTTTTACCTCCGATTGCAGCTGGCTCTGCTTTTCCAGTTCCTGCAACTGCAGGTCGAGGATCGACTGCCGCAACTGGTCAATCTGCATGTTGGCATTGTCCAGCGCTATCCACGACGATTCGAGGTTGTGCCGGCTTTGCAGGAAACTGTTACGGGCAGCGTCATGCTCGGATTCAGGATTAATTTTTTTAACATACAGGATCGAATCCCGCACATATTGCCGGTGTGCCAGCACATGCTGTTGCTGTACCACATCGTTCTGTTTCAGTAGCTTCTGGTAGTGCTGCTGCTGTTTGACGATCTGGTCCCCGATGGCTGCGATCCGCTGCGGGTAATAATTCAGGTCGGCAAACAGCTGGTAGCTGCCTGCCGAACGGATGAAGCCCAGGTACGAAGCCTGTATGTCGCCCAGCTCATATTTCTGTTTCAGTTCTTCGGGTGCAAAACGGAACCTGCCGTCACGGATCATCTCTAACCATGCCGTCAGTTGTATCTTCAGTTTCCCTACATCGCCGGTATTGGCCGGGTTTTCGATCACGGCTAAGTAGTCCGACGCCTTTACCGGCTGTTTGTCCGCCACCAGCAACCGGGTGATCTTCCCGTTGACGCGGGCGTTCACCTGTACCGGCGGGTTGAAGGAGGTCACCATCAGCGGCGCTTCGATGATGTCCGGGTATTTATAGAACCAACTGCCCGCAAACAACACCAGCACGATCACAAACAACACAGTGATCCCGCTCCGTAATATCCACGGCGGCACCTGCCCAAGCACTTCCTGAACCTCTTCGCTGCGAAGTTCGATGGAAGTCCCACCCCCCGACCCCTCTCCCCCAAGGGGAGGGGGAGCGTGCTGTACATCGTTTAGTGGATCAGCCCCACCCTGACCCTCCCCTAAGGGGAGGGAAACGTTGCTATCCACCGGTTGGTGGGAAGAATCCTTATTTTCATTATCCATCATTTGCATATGTATTGATTTAACGCACTTCCTTTGAGGAGCACGCTCCCCTTCCCTTAGGGGAGGGGTTGGGGGTGGGGCTTATCTCCCCAACTCCAGCTGGTTCTTCACCAGGTCATAATAAATCCCGCGCCGTCCGGTCAACTCCTCGTGCGTGCCCTGTTCGGCGATCTTGCCTTTGTCCAGCACAACGATGTTATCCGCATGGCGGACGGTACTCAGGCGGTGCGCCACCACCACCACCGTCTTTCCCTGATAAAACTTTTCGAGGTGTTCCATGATCTCCCTTTCGTTCTTTGCGTCGAGCGCGTTGGTGGCCTCGTCGAAGAAGATGAACTCCGGGTTGTGGTATACCGCACGGGCAATCAGGACGCGTTGCCGCTGTCCCTGGCTGATGCCGTTGCCTTCCATCCCGATTTTAGTATTGTAACCCAACGGCAGCGAGTCGATGAACTCTGCGATGTTGGCTGTAGTGGCCGCCTCCGCCAGCCGTTCCTTGTCGATGATCTCACCGCTCACGGCGATGTTCCCGGCAATGGTATCCGAAAAGATAAAGCCGTCCTGCAGTACGGCTGCCGTCTTGGCACGCCACACATGCGGGTTGATGTTTTGCAGTCCCGTCTCCCCGATCTTGATGGTACCCTTGTTGGGCTGGTAGAAACCGAGCATCAGCTTTACCAATGTGGTCTTGCCGCTGCCGCTGGCGCCCACCACGGCCGTCACCCTGTTGTGCGGGATGTCTAAGCTGATGCCGTCCAGCACATAGTCGCGGTCGGCGCCGTCGTAGCTGAAATACAGGTCGCTGATGCGGATGGTCTTGTCCTGCGGCAGGGTGGTCATGCTCAGGGCGCTCTGCTGGTCTTCGTCCTCCTTCAGGTGTACCTCGCCTAAGCGCTCTAAGCTGATCTTGGCATCCTGCCAGGCGCGGGCAAAGCCGATGAACTCCCCGATCGGGGCGCTCACCTGCCCGACGATGTAGGTAAGCGACATCATCATGCCCAGGGTCATCTGCCCTTCCACCACCGCCTTGGCGGCGATGAACGAGATGAGGATGCTGGTGGTCTGCCCGAAAAACACCGAACCCAGTTGCTGGTACTGCCCCAGCGCCATGCCCTGGATGCTGATCTTGAATTGTTTGACCTTGATACGTTCCCACTCCCACCGTTTCTGCTTCTCGCAGTTGCTCAGCTTGATCTCCTGCATGCCGGTGATTAGCTGGACGATGTTGCTCTGGTTGGCCGACGCCTGTGCAAAACGCTTGAAGTCGAGCTTGCGCCGCCAGCGCATGAACGAAAGGATCCAGAGCACATACAGCGTGTTGCCGAGCAGGAAGACACCCAGCACCGTGAGGTTGTAGTATGCCAGGATGGCGCCGAACACGATGAAGTTGAACAGCGAGAAGATGATGCTGAGCGACGACCCGGTAAGGAACGACTCGATGCGCCCGTGGTCGCCGATGCGCTGCATGATGTCGCCCACCATCTTGGTGTCGAAATAGTTCATGGGCAGACGCATGAGCTTTGCCAGGAAGTCGGAGATCAGCGCGATGTTGATGCGGGTGTTCATGTGGAGCATGATCCAGCTGCGGATCATACCGACGGAAAGCTGCGCCAGGAACAACACCAGTTGCGCAATGAGGATCAGGGTGATGAACCCCAGGTTGTGGTTGCGGATGCCGTTGTCTACCAACGCCTGGGTGAGGAAGGGGAAGATCATCTGCAGCAGGCTGCCGGTGAGCATGCCCAATGCCAATTGTATCAGTTGCGCCTTGTAGGGCCTCAGGTAGCGGAAGAAGAATCCGATATTTTTCTCTTCGGCTTTCTTCTCGTCTTCCATGTCGTAGAACTCCGGGCCGGGTTGCAGGGCGAGCACCGTACCGCAATCCTTGCCTTCCACCTTGGTGCTGCCCCAGCAACGCATGAACTCCTTCTCATTATATTGCACCAGACCATGCGCAGGATCGGCAACGTATACGGTGACAGGTGCCATGTGACGTGTGACATCTTCAGTGACATGTGACTCGTCACCCGTCACCATTTTGTCACTCCCTGTCACATGTGACCCGTCACCCGTCACTTTTCGAAAAAAACCCCGCTTTTTTCGAATCTTGTACACCACTACAAAATGGTTCTGGTTCCAGTGGGCGACACAGGGCAGCGGCACATCGGTGCACAACTGCTCGAAGTTGATCTTTACCCCCGTGGTACGGAACCCTATGCTTTCGGCGGCATCGCTGATGCCCAGCATGCTCACCCCTTCGCGCGTGATGAAGCTGCGCTGCCGGAGGGTCTGCAGGGTGTAGCTGCGACCATAGTGACGGGCAACCATACGCAGGCAGGCCGGGCCGCAGTCCATCGCGTCTAACTGCAGGGTGAAGGGGAAGGGTTTCTTGATCAAGGTCTATGGTGCATTTTGGATGAGTAAAGATATAAAAATTTTGACTTTCAAACCATGATAATTATAGATACGGATACAATGTCGTTTTAGTTGAGGATTGTTCAAGCCCAAAAGAGATGGTCTCCATTCCGCATGCTTCGCACCCCCGAAGGGAGCGACGCAGTCAACCTTCAGTCGACATGACGGCGTATTCTAAGAAGAGGTGGGGAAAAGGAAGGGTGGGCGGCGCGGCCGCCCCACCGGCCATTTCCCCGGTTCGACAAGTGTTGGCGGGCGGTTCCCCGGCGGGGGGGGCGGGCTGGGCGCGCCCCCCCCGCCCCCCAACCTTCCTCCCCCTTTTACCACACGTGCTGTCGTCATGTCGACCAAGCTTACGAGGTACGAGTATGCGCGTGGAGACATCTTTTGGTATTTGGTAATATCTTTCATTTTCTTAACTAATGGAGTATTAAAATTGATCATTTCGTCAATGATTTTGTATGTTTTATGAGATGTTGTTTTCAAACGCATGGTTTGTCCAATACTTCGTAAGATATTCCTTTTTCGGTT
>JAVBSH010000165.1:0-10982 GCA_031547085.1 Bacteroidales bacterium | reverse complement strand
TCAGGGCAACCGCATCAATTTTCCCCACTCTTTGTTACCTTTGCTGAATGGAACAAGATATCTCACACTATTTTCAAGAAGTCCCCGATCCTCGTGTAGTTAACATGTGCGATCATTTATTATCCGACATACTATTGATCGCTCTTTGTACCTATATGACAGGAGGATCGGATTATCAGGACATGTATTTGTTTGGCAAAAACCGTGGGCAGCAGTTAAAAGGGGACATACTCCAACTGCCCGAGGGTGCACCTTCGGTGGATACCTACGAACGAGTTTTCAAACGGTTGGATCCGGGTGCATTTAAGAGATGCTTGGAAGCTTACGGCAAAGACATCCTATCCTGCTTGGCAGAGAAGCAAATAGTGTTGGATGGCAAGGCTTTAAAAGGAGCTTCACCCACAAGCAAAGGCAATGCCGGGTTGTATATCCTGAACGCCTGGGTGAGTGAAAACAGCATTTGTGTGGGTCAGCAAAAAGTGGAGGATAAATCCAACGAAATCACGGCCATTCCTCAAGTATTGGATTCATTGGATATTGAAGAGGCAGTTGTCACCATAGATGCCATGGGAACACAAACCAAAATCGTGGAACAAATACGTGATAAGAAAGGGCATTACATGCTTTCGGTCAAGGGCAATCAGAAAGAGTTGCTTGAAGATGTGGAATGCGCCTTTAAAACACATCAAGGCCATCATCATGCCAGGGAAACAGACTGCGATCATGGTCGTATAGAAACCCGAAGTTGCAGTATTTTACCGGCAAAAGATTTCTTGATGGACGAAAACCTAACACCTTGGAAAGATATAACCACATTAATAAAGATAGAAGCTACCCGGGAAATTAAAGGCATCCTCACCAAGGATACTCGCTATTACATTAGCGATGAGAGTGTCAAAAATGCAGCATATTACAACTCTTTGGCAAGGGGGCATTGGGCTATAGAAAATAGATTACACTGGCATTTGGATGTCACTTTTAAAGAGGATCAATGCAGGGTTAGAACAGGAAATGCCCCGGAAAACCTATCAACAGTCAGAAAATTTGCCCTGCAAATGATCACAAATGCTAATGATAAACTCAGTTTAAAGAAAAGACAATACAAGGCTGCTTTGGATGTGGCATACATGAAAAAAATACTGAAAATTTGATGCGGTTGCCCTGGAAAGTAAGCCTTTGATGAAGTACATAACAAATTAAAGAGCCAAATAGCATAAAATTACAATCAATGTGATTATAGACAAAAAAGAGATAAAAGATCAAACACTTGACCAACTATCTTTGTTGTTTATCTAAGATATGGCCCGCCTTCGTTCCAGAAAACTTCCACATTCGAGATATGCCATGATTTTCCATTGTCGTTGTTTCCTTGGAAAAAAAGAAATGTACGACCATCGGGAGCATCAAAAATATGAGGATGCCCCGACTCGCTGTGGTTCCACTCCCCTTCGGCGCCATTATGCAAGAAGGGTTCTGAAGACAAACGTGTCCAGTTCACCCCGTCGTCACTCACAGCCACCCCGACTTGTTGCGGCCAGTTGTTGTATGCCCCTGCATAGAACATATATAATTTGCCGTTGCGTTGGATCACCGATGCTCCCTCAATACACTCGCCTTCCCAGGGAAGTTTGGGTGACAACATTGCTTCTCCGGTTGACAAGTTGGTCCATTGTCCGGCGCTGAAATTCGTATCGGCCGAGGCAACAGCAACACCCAACATTTGTATTTTGAATTCAGGGTCACGTGTGGCATAGTAAAGAAAATATCGATCGCCAAACCGGAACACTTCCGCATCTATTGCCCTGCCGCATGTCCATGCCCCGGAGGGCCTGAATACGGGATTAGTGGGGTCTTTGTCGAAACGGATACCATCGTTGCTCACAGCATGGCAAATGGCGTCTTCTTTGCCGTTGCCATAAGTCTGGTAAAAAAGATGCACTTTCCCGTCAATCACTCTGGCGCATGGAGCACAAAGGCCTTTTGCATCGCATTCCTGCGAAGGGACTATTTCCCCAATCCGTTCCCAGTCAATCAGGTTCTTGCTCCGCGCAACACCTATTCCCCACCCTTTTACGGGATGAGTGTTATCCCCAAAAGGTGGTATGGAATAATACATCAGGTAATACTGGTTGAAAAAAATCACATGCGGATCTTTCGCAAATGGTTTCCCATTACGGGTTTGATCGGCAAACATCATCTTCTTTTGGCTTTGTCCCGGCGTTTGCGTGCTTTTTTGCTGGGCGCACGAACAAGACCAGATGCTCGCCAATAAAATGAGGAATGAAAAGTATTTCATGGGATTATATATCTGTGTGTTTAACTATTTTGTCTTACCGAAATGCTTGTCGGCAAAGTCCATAAAACACATCCAGTCGTAATCGACAACATCATGTACCCCTTCCCTGATATGGTACCCCACATCGTTCATGATCGGCTGATGAACGGACGGCTGTACATTCGTACCAAGTCCCTTGAGTCCATATAGTTCATACACGGGTCCGGCATAATACCCCGAAAGGAACTCTCCTTTGGGATCGGCCCATTGATCCTCCACTGCACTGGCAATATATGCAAAGCGCGGGGCAATTAAGGCTATGAGTTCATGTTGATCGAAAGGCAAACTGGCTTCATTGTTGGCATACCGGTTGAAGGCCGGGCAGAACCAATGCGGAAAGGCGCTTGCAATACGGGCTATATTTTCGCCGAATACCCGTTTGGACAACGCTGCACCACCGCAACCCGAATCATTGGAAATAACGATCTTGAACCGTTTATCCTGTGCGCCAGCCCAAAGAGCTGATTTTCCGTGCCGGGAATGTCCCATGATGATCATTTTGCCTGTATCGACCCGCTTTTGGGTTTCAAGATAATCCGCAATACGGCTCGAACCCCAGGCCCAAGCGCCCAAAGCTTGCCACTGGTCAGGTTTTTTCGTATCGGGATTATAATCTGCAAACAACGACACGATGCCGTGTTCTTCCATATCCGGTTGATCAGGATAGATATCCTGATAAAACATGGTAGCGATACCATATCCGCGATCGATAATTTTGTCGTAATACCAGCGATTTGCCTGACATCCGCGTTTCCAATCTGGATGGTCTGGAGCTTTCAGCAGGGAAAAAGACGGGGAATATTCGATAGCGGAATCGAAACAGGTGCTATGGTTGCCTTTATAGTTGTATGAAACGAATACAGGCACTTTCCCTTTCGGCCAGTTGGGAAGCACCAGCAACAAAAGGGCTTCCGTTTTTTTCTTGCCGTTTGAGAAGGTAAACTTCACTTGCTTGCTGGTTGCCTTCCCATCCATAAAATTAGGATTTTCCGATAAGGTTTCGTACGTAACCCTGATCTTGTCCTTTGGCGTGCGGCCATACATTTGTGAAGCAAAAAACTCCATCACTTCAGGTCGTCTTTGCTTTTCCCACTGCCTGACCGAAGTTACCTTTTTCCCATCGTTACAAGTCAACAGATCAGGAAGTACAAAACCGGAAACTTTCGATTCGTCATAGTTGATACCTTCCTGCGCAAGGGATAAACCAGCTAATAACACAAATGCTACAGATAAAATAAGATGTTTCATTTTTTGAAGAATTAGAGATAGGCGTGTGTCAAAATTTAACTTTTGATACGCCTTCATGTATCGTTAGACAAAAGTAATCCTAAAATTGGCAAATAAAAAATCTTTAGTGATAAAAAATGAATGAAAGGGTTTCACTCGAAGAACAAAAAACCCGAACAGTTGTTTTTAACAAAATCATTCCCCTTTATATGCTCGATTCCTATTGTGTAAACCATTTCTAAAAGATATGATACTTAGCGTCCATGCGGTTAACATCTTTCCACGAAGGCACGAAAGTACAAAGCAAATATGATCAATTCCTAATATGAATTGCCTATGAAGTAATCCAAACAAAAGTAAAAATAAAGGAAGCCCCAGTGCAGGGGCCTCCCAGGTGATTTTTTCGGGAAACTCTTGCCGGAGACCCCGAAATAAATGTGATTATTAATAAATCAAGGACAATGTTATGACAAATTATTGTAAAAATATTTCTAAAATTCATTTTTTAAAGAGCGAAACCACATTTCTTGCTGTGAAATTATCTTTCATACTTATGTTGGTTGCTTCCTTGAATGTAGTTGCCAGTGACTTTGCACAAAATATCAATTTGAGCAAAGACATCCGCAACACATCCATTAAGGAGGTTTTGAAGACAATTGAAATTCAGAGTAGTTATCGTTTCTTTTATAGCGACGATTTCGATGTATTGGACAAGAAGGTAACCCTGAAAGCTCAGAATACCGACATAAAGGCTATTCTTGATCAGGTTTTCAACAATATGCCTGTTTCTGTGCAATTTATGGAAGGGGATATTGTAGTGATGAAGCCTTTGGCCAAACAAGTCATTACGGTGACCGGTACGGTGACCGATAATGGCGAGCCTCTGCCCGGTGTAAACATATCGGTAAAAGGAACCTCCATCGGCGTGGTATCGGATGTCAATGGTAAATACACCATCAATGTCCCCAATGCCGAATCTGTGCTGCTGTTTTCTTTTGTAGGGTACGTTACCAGTGAGATTACGGTAGGCGACCGGCGCGAAATCAGCATCGCGCTGAGCGAAGATGCCAAACAATTGGACGAAGTGGTGGTGGTTGGCTATGGTACACAAAAGAAAGTGAACCTGACGGGCGCTGTCTCGATGGTGAAAGTAGACGAAACATTGAGCAGCCGTTCGATACCGAATGTGTCGTCAGGTTTGCAGGGGCTTGTTCCGGGGTTGTCCGTAACGCAAAATTCAGGTATGGCTGGTAACAACTCGTCTTCGCTGGTAATCCGGGGACTTGGCACGGTCAACAACGCTGACCCGTTGATCGTTGTAGACGATATGCCCGATGTGGACATCAACCGACTCAACATGAACGACATCGAGAGTATCTCCATCCTCAAAGACGCAACTTCGTCGGCCGTATATGGCTCGCGTGCAGCCAACGGAGTCATCCTGATCAAGACGAAATCGGGTATGGGACAGGACAAGACCCATATCAACTTTACCGGTTCGTATGGTTGGGAAAAACCTACCAACCCGTTCCATTTCATGGCCGATTATCCGCGTGCATTAACACTCCACCAGCAGTCGGCATTGGTGAATACGGCATATAACAATTTGTACTTCAAGAATGGAACCATTGATCAATGGATGGCATTGGGAATGATCGATCCCTTGAATTATCCCAACACCGACTGGTTCGACGTGGTAATGCGTACGGGAAAGACTCAGAACTACAACCTGTCGGCTTCGGGGGGCAACGACCGTTCCAATTTCTTTGCATCCATCGGGTTGATGGACGAAGAAGGCTTGCAGATTAAAAATAACTTTACCCGCTACAATGCCCGGTTCAATTATGACTATAAAGTGCGTAAGAACATAAACCTCGGTGTGCGATTTGCGGGCAACTGGTCCAAATACCAATATGCCTTGAAGGATGGGCTCACCGACGATAGTTCGACCAACACTGCCGGTTACGATTTGCAATATGCCATTGCCGGGATTACCCCCTATGATCCCATTACGGGTTATTACGGCGGTGTAATGGCTTACAATGAGGATCCACAGGCATACAATCCCTATACAACGTACGTTAATACGCTGTCGCACCAGGACAGGCAAGAGGTAAACGCAAGCCTGTACGGCGACTGGGAAATATTCAAAGGCTTTGTTGCCCGTGTGGATTATGCCCTGAATTATTACAACCAGTTCCGCTGGCAGGCGAATACACCTAACCGTGCCTATAACTTCCAGACCAATTCTTTCGGTTCACGTACGTACGTGGGCGAAAATGCAGGAGTAAATGATGTAACCGATACCGGTTACAAAACACTGTTGAACGCCCGTCTGAACTACAACACCACCATTGCCAGTCATCATGACCTCGGTGTCATGTTTGTGTACAGTGAGGAATACTGGTTTGACCGCGAACAGACTACCAACCGTAATGACCGGATTCACCCGTCCCTCCACGAAGTGGACGCCGCCTTAACCAAGCAACAGACTACCGGCGGTTATTCCACTACCGAAGGGCTCCGTTCCTTCATCGGTCGTATCAATTATGTCGCTTATGACAAGTATTTGTTGGAGTTCAATCTGCGTAGCGACGGTTCTTCCAAATTCCTTTCGGGAAACCAATACGGGATTTTCCCATCGATCGCTTTGGGATGGCGGTTTACCGAAGAGGGTTTCGTCCAGTCGGTAACCAAATCATGGCTCACCAGCGGTAAATTACGTGCGTCGTATGGTTCGCTGGGTAACAATAGCGGGGTAAAACAATACGAACAACAAGCCACGTTGGCGGCAAATCATTACATGATTGCAGCCGACATTGCCAAGGGATTAGTGAACAGGAAGATTTACAACCCCGACCTGACTTGGGAAAGTACCATTGTGTTGAACCTCGGTTTGGATTTATCTTTCCTGAACGGGCGATTGGCCACAGAAATCGACTATTACGACCGGAAAACCACTGACATGCTTCGTCCGTCGGATTTGTCCATTCTCCTGTCAGGAGCTTACGATGCTCCCCGCCAGAATATAGGCGAGATGCGCAACCGGGGTGTCGAAATTAATATTACTTGGAGGGACAAGGCCGGGCAATTCAGCTATATGGTGAATGCAAACGCCTCGTATAACAAAACAACCCTCGAAAAATGGAATGAATATCTGCCAAAGAATTATACAACCGGCACTCCATCTGTCTATTATTTCATAGGGATGCCTGTTAATTATGTTTATGCATACCAAGACGGAGGCATTGCGCAAACATGGCAGGACATATATGATTCCGGCGCATATAGTGTATTGGCTCCCGGGGATATTCTCCGTTACGACTTGAATGGCGACGGCAGTCTTTCCAATGAAGATAAAAAAGCTTACGCCAACATACAACGGAGCAGACCTACGACCAATTTCGCTTTGAACGGTTCTGTTTCATGGAAAGGAATCGATCTTTCCGTATTGTTTCAGGGATCGGCCGGAAGGAAGGACTTTTGGATCAATGCCTACAACAATGTGAATTTTGGTAACCAACGTTATGCCTCCACTTGGGACCACTGGTATAATGCATGGTCGTGGGAAAACCGGAACGGTAGTTGGCCGAGATTGAACGGAAATTCATCAACGGATAGCGGTAACCGTTCCGAATCCACTTTCTGGCTGGATAACATGGCTTACCTGCGTATGAAAAACCTGCAAGTAGGTTATAATTTGCCCAAAAGATGGTTGCAGAGGATAAAGCTAGACAATCTCCGTGTATACGGTTCCTTCGAGAATCTGTTTACCATTACCAATTATCGTGGCCTTGACCCCGAAAAAACCGGGAACAAAAGCGATGCTTATCCTTTGAGTAAAACGTATTCCATCGGGATCAATATAGGTATTTAAATGCTTAATTTTTTAAAAAATGAAAGATTTGAATTCAAAATTTCTTTTGGTTGTAATATTATGGGTTGGCTTGCTGGCTGGTTCCTGTACGAAAGATTTGCTGGACCAAACGCCTACTAGTGAAGTGAAGCTGGAGTACTTTTGGAAAACCCCGAACGACGCTATTTATGCACTCAACGGTGCTTATGCGGCTGTTCGTCCCGTATTCGACCGCGACTATCATTTTGACGGGCTTGGTGAATATGTCCGGTCACGAAGTAATACCAACAGTACTACCAACGACAACCTCCGATTGGGCGACGCTTACCGGGACAACTGGGATAATCCTTCGTCTTACACTGATTTCGACAAGATGTACCGCTACCTATATGGCGGGATCAACCGTACCAACTATGTGATTGATAATGTCACCAACATGATTCCCGAAGCTAAACCGGAAGATGTAGCCGGTTTGGAGCTCGTGATTAACGAAGCCCGTTTATTGCGCGGAATGTGTTACTTCAAGCTGATCTCCATGTGGGGAGATGTGCCCTTGATCGACCATACCATTTATGCCAATTCCGAAGTATCGGCGTTGCCACGTACACCGATCACACAAGTGAAGGATTTTATCATGACCGACTTCACAGCGGCTTTCAATGGCCTTCCTGCAAAGCCTTCGTCTGTGGGACGCGCCGGGAAACCTGCTGCACTGGCATTCAGGGGTAAGCTGCAACTGTACTGGGCATGCTGGAAGAATTTCGGTTGGCCCGAACTGGATGGCTTTACCCAGAATGCTGCCGAGGCTGCTACTGCATATGCTGCTGCAGCCGAAGATTTCAGGGCTGTTATCGATAATTACGGGCTGAAGCTTTACAAAAACGGTGAGCCGGGTGAAATAGACGACTTGGGAAAAGCAGAGAAATTGCCGAACTATTATTATCTGTTTACCCCATTGGCCAATGGAGATCCGGAAATGATCATGGTATTTACCCACGGTGGTACAGGTACCAGCCAGGGAGAGGAATTGATGCGCGACTTTGCTGGCCGATCGCACGAAGGTTCGCAGTGTTGGGTGGTGCCTCGTTTCGAAATTGCCGACAGATACCAGTCGATTATCACCGGTGATTTCTGTCCGGCACTGATCGGATTGGACCCTAACGGAATCACCGGTGGCGTGCCGAACCGACAGGTACTCAACTCGGCAGTGAATCCTCAAAGCTATGCCGACCGCGATTACCGCATGAAGTCGTCCATACAGTGGGATTATGAGGTAAGCATCGGGATGACCAGCCTGCAATCGGACGGGTGGGTGCCCTATATCTATAAAAATTGGGCAGGCAAGGTAACCCTGAACATTGACGATGGCCCCAAAGTATATACCACTTACAACACCGACGGTACCAACTCGGGTTATGTATTCCGCAAGTTCGTACGTAACTATGCCGGGCAGGGCCGTAGCGACGGCAATTTCAACTGGCCGGTAATGCGCTTGGCCGACGTATACCTGATGTATGCCGAAGCCATCAATGAAGTGAACGGTGGTCCTGATCAGAAAGCGATTGATTTGGTAAATGCCATCCGCTACCGCGGTAACTTACCTCCACTGGCTTCCGCGAAAACCGCTACTAAAGAAGATTTCTTTTCTGCCGTGGAGCAGGAGCGGATCGTGGAATTGTTCGGCGAAGGACAACGCCATTTCGATATCCGTCGTTGGCGAGCCATTGAGCGAGTATGGTGCCCGCCTCTAGGTGCCGGGGTTTGGCGCAAGGATACCTGGGGTGCAAATCAAACCCGGTATTTCCAGAATTCGTCCACACAGGTGTACGAACGTTGTTATATTTTCAGGATACCGCCCAGCGAACGGAACAAAAATCCCAACCTGACGCAAAACAAACCGTGGTATTAAATTAATTGAAAATTGAAAATGATATGAGAATCATGAAAAAAATAATTATAGCCTTTGCCGCACTGTTAGTGGTATATTGTGCCGGATGCAGCAAAGACGCCCCGATTGACGGTGACGGGCTATTGATCACTACCCGCGGGGAATGTTATGTGAGTAGTTTTGATATGCTGGGAGTCGATTTCCAGACCGTATGTACCAAAAAGCCAACCTTAGGCGATGGTGTCGATACGGTTCAATGTACAATTGATGTCCAGGTGAATTTCGGTACCGACCTGAAAAATATATATCCGCAGTTCTCGCTGGTAACCGACGCCAAGCTGGATCCCAAGGTTACCGGATTGACCGACTTTTCGGATCTGGCAAGTCCAAGAGAATTTACGGTAATTTCAGGCAACCGCAACGTGCGCAAAACGTATACCGTCAATGTTACGGTAAAACAACCGTAGTATTTATCCATTTGTTAATTTTACTGAATATGCGAAAATTATATCATTATATAGTCATATTGATAATCCCGGTTTTCTTCTTGGTAGCCTGCCAAAAAGATGAGTCGTCCACCATTTTGCGGAACGATTGTATTAAAAGGTCGATCGGGCCAAATCTGGTAGGCATGGATATCGAATTTGCTTATGCTATGGCGCTTCCGCAAAGCGCCGGGCAACTTGTATCGGCGCAGGTGGAAGCATCTATTGCCGGGGCAAGTGAAACGTGGATGGAAAATAATTCGTACTATACCAATTCAAGTGGTGTAGATGTGGGGATTCTTGTCGGAAACCCGTCGACCAATTCGGAGAATAAGACAGAAGTGACTTTCGCAAGGGATACTTGTGCAGCCACCCTTCGTTATTATTACCGGATACCCGAGACAGCCCGCGGTACGGAAGTAACTTTCACTTTCTCGGCGAAAGCCAGCAACGTAGAAACAGTTACCTACCAGATGGGACCTTATACCATTTCAAATATGGATTATAAACTCGACCTAGCAGTGAGTAACAATAATAAATGTTATATCTCCATTGCTGATATGGTGGTGTATGATGCTTCGGAAGTAACCGATCCTGCAAAAGTAGATTTAGTGTATTTCTATAATTCCAATTCGGCATTTGCACATTCGCTGGTGGCTCCTTCCGCAAGTGTCGATTACCGACCGAACGTGACCATGCCCACCGGCGCTACCAATCATACCCTGATACGGAAAGCGTGGGCGTTACGCGATCGGCATCTGGCACGTCTTCAATATGGAGTATATGTGGATGATATCGACCTGACCACTCTTGATTTCACGGGCATGCCCGACTGGGCGTTGAACCTGAAAGCCGAAGCCGGCGCATGGATTGAAACAACCGACGGTAAATACAGGGCGTATATCTACGTGAATGCTGTAAATACAAATGGCAGTGCACGCATTAGTATGAAGCGCCTAACCATGGAATAATATTTTTATGAAGGAGTTATTGCTATGTTGCTATGCGATAACTCCTTTTTTATTTCTAAATTTGCACTGATAAGTAAACTTATACTTTACGCGACTTGATTTTGTGAGATTGTTTCCTGTTCAAAAAGTTGAAATTTAAGTGTGAGTAAACTCTCCAATTCAGGCTGTGCTATATCGTTTATTTGGTCAAAAAATCCTCTGATTGTACTGTGGAATTTTT
>JAVBSH010000134.1:0-5888 GCA_031547085.1 Bacteroidales bacterium | reverse complement strand
TGCCCGTTGGCGAACGTAGGATTTGGAATGACTTCGATAAATTCCTTCCAACTCCTTTTGGGCATCTTCTGATAATTCAATGTATCTCATGGTGCAAAGATACTAAATAACGGCGATTATTTATAGACGACTACTTAATATGACGCATGAGTCGATGAGATTACTGGTATCAAGTATTAGGGCAATCCGTTTCTTGTGGGTTGTTTGCAAGTGCGTTTTGAAAAATGTCAATAATTCATTCATCAATTCGTTGACACGGATTGGGACAGGATGAATTTCGAGTTGCCTGGCTTCTATCTTGGCAACATCAATAATATCATCAAAAAGCTGTACCAGTTGACTACTGCAATTGTTGACGATGGCAATGCTTTCCTGCCAGATTTCAGGTGTTAAATCGCCAGAATTGAGGATGTTGATGAAACTAACAATACCTGAGAGCGGTGTGCGTATTTCGTGCGACATATTGGCCAGGAAGGCCGATTTAAGTTTGTCCGACTCCTCTGCTTTTTCTTTGGCACGTGTGAGCTCGCGAGTCTTTACCTCAACCATTTCTTCTAATTGTGTACGATATTTTTTCAATTCAATATCGACCAACATCTTTCCCGTATTATCACGAAGAATACGCCCGAAAAAACAGGTTCCTCCTATACTGATAGGAAATATCGATACCCGTACGTAACGCATTTGCCCGTTGGGCAAATGCAATATCAATTCCTCAACCACAGGTTCCCGGAGACTTCCACCTTCAAGGTATTCCTTCCGCGAATGGTAGAGCCTGCTAAGTGCTTCCGGTTTCAGGTCGTCACCTGTTAAAAGGGTTTTCAACAAATCCCACTCATACTTGCCAAGCGCTTCATGACATGGTATTCCGGATATCCGCTCCAGCGAATGATTCCATTCAATCACGCGGCCTTCTTTATCCAAAATCATAATACCCTCAAATGATTGTTCAATGAAATTGCGGAACCGTTGCTCTCCTTCTTCCAACTTTTGCATCACTTCTTTCCGGACAGTAATTTCATGTTGCAGGCAGTCATTATTCCGGCGTAATTCTTCGTTGATAGAAAACAATTCTTCATTGGCAGCCTGTAATTCTTCGTTGACGGCCCCGAGTTCTTCGGTACGTTTGGCGACCAAATGTTCAAGTTCCCTGCGGTAGACGGCCAGCTCTTCTTCGGCCTGCTTACGTCCGGTTATGTCGAGGATAAAACCATCGCATACAACCGAACCATTTTCAATCCTTGGGCTTAAGGATATCTGGAACCACCGTATATCAATATCAGTGCGATAATAACGTATATCTTCGTTTAAATCGGAACATTCCAACAGGCTTTTGAAAAGGGTCGACCGGAATGCGGTCAGATCATCGGGATGAATCTTCATGAACGGCACGCAAGTATCCGACATGGCCAGTGCAAAAGGCACGTTGGTTAGTTTTTCCCAGGCAGCGCTTGCATAAGTAAAGGTTAGATGATCCAACCAAGCTTGTTTCGAATCAGACAACTTAAGTTGTGTTGCATCTATCTGGCACCGGAACAGGCAACCATTCGGAAAATTATCGCCAAGCGCTTTCAACCGGTTCTTTTCGGCCATCAGCATTTGCTCATTCTGCCGGATGATTTCCTGGGAAGCCGCTAACCGGTCAAAAACATCATATATGGCAACAGATGCCTCCCCGTTGGTCTCACTCAATATTTGTTTTCCCCTATTGCATTCCCTAATGTTAGAAAAAATATTACTTGATTTATTTGTATTTGAATGTTTTGCAGATATTTGTTCCAACCAGATTTTCAAAATACAAATTTCCTTTCCTAGCTGAGCATAACGCTCATTTTTATCCATATAAAAAATTTTATTGTATAATGTTTATGCTTCACACATCTGCCGGTATCGGACCGGCAAACACATTTAAACACAACACATAAATCTATCCTTTTACAATATCGAAGATACATGTATCAAACAACTGCCTGTCATTTGATCGTTCTTGAAATCATTTCACAAATCTCTATTTCTTCTTTTACCAACTCTTCGCTCATACGTTCCAACTCCTCCACCTGCCTGGAAAGTTGATCGGCCAGCATTTCCACATGCTGGGTCTTATGGATAAAAACCGCTATTCTTTCCCGGATAGAAACGATTTCGGGAGTTTGTTTCAATTTCTGAATGCGTTTATACTGTTCTTGTAAATCCATATTATATTATTTTTCTGTGTTAAATATCTATTAACTAATCAATTCATCTGTTCTGCACTTACGGGATAAGCCATGAGTAACACCCGTTTCAATTTTTCGTCATGATCGCGGATAGGGATGAATTTTTGCTTGAACAAGGTACTTTTACCGCTCCCTGTGTCTACCGGTTGCACGTCCTCGTAAGGCTTTCCCTGACTGACCAAATTCCAGGCCTCCCGGGCTGCATCTTCCTTGATAAATGCTTCAAGAGGCCGGCCTATGAAATGTTCTTTGGTGACATCCTCGAACGAATCGACCATTTGCTGGTTGATATCTGTAATGATGGCATCGGGCGAAAATTCGACCATATTGAATGACTCAAAGACCGATTGATACAACTGCCTCATCTCATTATCCTTTTCCATGCTTACATTTTGCAGGCGCTCCATTTCGTTGAGGGTCTCGAGCATATCCGCTTCGCGGCGGCGCATCTCTTCCTGTGTGGTTTGCATCTCCTCCATGTTCTGACGCAATTCCTCTTCCTGGTTGGCCATTTCTTCGGCCTGCAACCGGGTTTGTGTCAACAGGCGTTCGGTACGTATACTTACCCTCACTGTGGCGATGGTCGCGGCAATACTCTCGCTTACTTTTTCAACAAACTCGAGCTGATATGGTTCAAATGTTTTAAAAGAAGCTAATTCTATGACACCGTAAATTTCGCTATTTATTTTCAACGGACAGATAAACAGGGCACGCGGATTGTCGTCGCCCAACCCCGAAGTGATGGTGATGTAGCTATCGGGAATGTCGGTCATGTAAATCGAATCACCTTCGAGATAGCAGGTTCCGATTAATCCTTCGCCGGGATAGATCTGCTTTTCAGCAAATTTCTTTCGATCGAATGCATAACATGCTTTCATTTCGAGCGTTTTTCCAGTATCTTCTTCATTAAGGATAAAAATGCCTCCCTGGTTGGCATCCAGGTATTTCACCAGATTGCTGATAATGTTGTACGACAATGCATCCAAATTGCCATTATCCTGCCGCAGTATCTCGGCAAACTTAGCCAATCCCGAAGTTCCCCAGTTGCGGTGTTCTTCTTCTATTTTGCGCGTTGCTTCGGCGTTCCGAGCTTTCTGGAGGCTTCGGCGCATCTCGAGTAACGAATTACCCAGCACATCTTCGTTACTTAGCGGTTGATATTCGACATCGAGTTTGCCTTTGCCGATGTCCTGTGCAAAATGCGATGTGCGCTGCAAACCGTCTACCAAACTTGCCAACTGGGTTTTCATTTTACCAATTTCGTCCTGGTTCCTGCTACCTTCAATACGAAGATTGATCCGGCCGAACGACAGTTGGTGAATGATACGTGTAACGTCAATCACACCTTTCAACATGGCTTGTATGACAAACCATCCGGCAAGAGTGATCAATAAAACTCCCACCAAACAGTAAGCAACCAAATAACTGGCTGTTTGCCGCGCTTGTGCATAAATATCTTCTTTCGGCACACGCACAGCGTAAAACCAAGGATCGGTATCTTCACCTAATTGTATAGGAACGTATACGTTATACACTTCTTCGCCTTCGAACATGGACATTTCTTCGATCATTTTCCCTGCCGAAAGTCGATCTAATACCCCACGATTCCCGTTTTCTGCCAATGTCCCGACTTGCGACAGGTCGGGATGCAACGCTATATAACCGTTACTGGTAACCAATTTCCCCGTAGCATTACGATCTAGGCCGACAACCAGCTTGTTCAGTTGATCAACAGGAAAATCAGTACCCACCACTCCGATGAATTTCCCGTTCGCCATCACTGGTATACAAATACTGAAATACCATGTCTTCTTTCCGCCGGCATCGTTGTACATGTATGGTTCAGTAATGATTTCCCGGCGGACTTCCTTGGTACGGGTGTAGAATTCAAAATTTTCATTACCGTCCATAGTTACAATCTGCCCACTGGTGAACCAAGGAGAAAAACGTCCCTGCGAGTTACTACCCAAGCGGTTGACAAAGAGCGAATCGAGTCCGTCGACAGCATTAGGTTCAAAACCACACCAGATATTATTCAATTTTTTCTCAGTCAATACCAATTGTTCTATTTCGGTTAGTATCCATTCGCGTTTCCTATTGTTGGGAAGAATATCCGACGAAACGATTTCGGCAATTACTCCCGAATAAGCGCGTGCAACGCTTGCTGCGCTGTTAACCGTTTCGGACAGGCGTTGCCCTGCTTCCATAGCCGAAAGTTGAGCTATCTCCGACGAGTCTTTCAATGAACTGGAACGTAACGGGAGTAGTAACAACAGGCATACTGCGGTCATTACTAACAGGCTGGTACCTCCCACCAGCAAGGACAATTTCACTTTTATTGACCAATCTTTAAATTTTTTCATACTTTTACCGTTTAACTTAATTTGGGGACACAAAAATATTATTTGCTGTCTTTGGTATTTCCCCTACTAAAGTTGAGTTTTATCACAGGAACCTAAAAACCATACTTTAGTACAGGGAATCACAACATAACACAATATAGTATTGTTAATATTATAGAATACAGATCCTATTTATAATGATGAATTTAAATGACATACAAGATCTTCTTGTTAAATTAAATACAAATTCCAATGATCATATAAAGCCACTCAATCCTTTCTTAAACACATTGGATGCTTTTTCAAGAACTATTGAATATGGTATTTATGTAATTGATTATAAGAAACGTGGATTTATATATGTTTCTCCAAATCCATTGTTTTTGTGTGGATATAAAGCCGAAGAAGTGTTGAAACTGGGCTATTCGTTCTATGAAAAAGTGGTAGTGAAAGAAGATCTGGCGATGCTTGACGAAATTGATAAAAAAGGGTATGAACTTTTCTCCCGGCTATCTCCCGAAGCACGAATGAAGTCCATGCTCTCGTATGATTACCGGATCAAACAGCCTGGTGATAAAACGATGATGGTGAACCAGCGGAATACACCGCTTTTTTTAAGTGAACAGGGTGATGTCCGGTTTGCTTTATGCATTGTCAACCTTTCCACACATAACCAGCCAGGAAATGTGATGATCAGAGTCGATGATATTTTACACAATTACAGGTATTCGTTCGAAGGTAAAAAGTGGAAAAAGGAAACAAGAATTTTGATTACCAATAGGGAAAAAGATGTTCTACAGTTAGCTGCGTCCGGATGTTCGAACGAAGAAATTGCCAACACCCTGTTTATTAATGTTAGTACTGTAAAATTCCATAAGACAAATATTTACAATAAATTAAATGTGAAAAATATTACCGAAGCTGTCGTTTTTGCATACAATCACAAACTATTGTAATATAGAATATTGAATAATAAAACAACATAAATATCGATTTTGATGCCTATTGATGTCTCTACGCGCATACTCGTGCCGCCCAACCTTCCTCTCCCCCTTCCTCCTTTTATACCAAGGTGAAAGTGGGTTTCGGATTTTCCGAAGTGGCGTTCGGCGTAGCGTCTTCGCTACGTCGCAGCTAAAAGCAAGGCTCCTGCCTTGCATGGTGGAAAGCAGGAGCTTTCCTTTTAGCGCGACGGAGTCTGGAGACTCCGCCGAACAACGATCCGAACTGAGCTTGCGAGCTCAGCGGAGCTAAAACCACTTTCACACCTGTATAAAATGCGCTGTCATGTCGACTGTAGCTTGCATAGCATGCGGAATGGAGACATCTT
>JAVBSH010000277.1:0-7905 GCA_031547085.1 Bacteroidales bacterium | reverse complement strand
CGCTGGGTGCCGTTCTCGCTATGCCCGTTTTTGGACAAATCCGAACTTTGGCAATAAATACACGTGATTACTGATAAATGTTCCATAACTAATTTTTTGCGTAAAGATAATCAATGCAACGGATTTGATACATGACCCATTACACATAGTAAAAAACAAAATCTACGGACAATTTCCATTATTTCTATTTGATTTTAATATAAATAAATTGGCTTTCCTCACTTTATCATTTCATTGATTTTGTCCTTTGCATATAAGTGCGTAAAACGGTACCAACAATGGATCGCACCACACCTCCCCAAAATCGAAATACATTACTTTACCTTTGTCTTGTTGAAAAATTTCATCCTACAATCTCTTTACGGACAGATTGGCGACTTCTTTCAGCAAAATTTGGGCAGTTTCATTTCGGATTTCTTCCATATAAGCCTGCGAATTTTCTATCTTATGCTTGGTTTGAAGGTATTTCTATTAGTGAAATGGATATGTGCGAGATAAAAAGCAGCCGGAGCTATACTATTGGTAAAACTCCGGCACGCCTTTCTTTTCTTGGAAAACACCCCAACCTTATAAACAAGGTTGAGGCTAAATAAACCTATTTGATTACCCGGTTATTCGGGAAATGTATAGGTCATAGAATTTGAGTTGAACACATCCGGCGAATTGATAGCTGGGCGGTAGGATGTAAAAACCGTAAAATCGCTACCTAACGTATAATCAGAAATTTCCGATTTTTCAACATCAGGCTTAACTTCCACGGAAGCTGAAGTACCATCCGCTTTTCTATAATTCACCGTAGTGCTTAACACCTCCGAGGAAATAGCAACCCAGTTGATAACAGCCACTCCTTCGCTGTTTTTGGTGATGGAACTGATGCGACGGTTGGGTAATGTTGAACGGTAATTCTCGCCAAAGCTGCTGGCAGTGCATTCAAAAGGAAGCGACCGGTTGCCATATTTGTCAAAACTAACAACCTGAAACAGATACTCACTTTCCGGAAGGCTTCCTACCATTACATTAAATACGCCTTTTGGGTTATCAATCTTATAATCCATCGAATCGTGATAGGCATTCCAATATATCCGGATATAATCAATCCGCTGTGTGTACACAAATATTTCCAGATTAATCCGGTTATTACCTCCTCCCGGAGAAATACTGTCTACCATGGCGGCAAATACAGTTTCTCCTTCATTCAGGTAATCGATATGCAAATCATTCATGTCATCACAAGACATCACAGCAAAAATACACAATATGCTAATTAAAATTCCAATTTTCATGTTATTATTGTTTTTTATTAATAAAAACTAATAACCCATTATTGGGTTTGTCCGAAAACTTTTATTTCCATGAAATGGAAAAAGTCACCACCAGACCAGGTCTCGATTGCTTTTAACCGCAGATAGCGAACCGCAGGGAAGTCTGGCGAACAAGTAAACTCCTCACCGGCAGCTACAGCGGCCCTGTCTTCATCGGAAAGCTGTCCCAAGGGCAATCCGGAGGGTTTGATGCTTTCGCACTCCATCATTTTCGTCCAAACACTCCAGTCATTCATGTGCTCCCCGTCATTGGTACCCCATATTTCAAACCGTTTTAGGTTTCCATGCCGGAACTCCCAATCTTCCTGTCGTTGCCATATTTTGATACGACTGATTTTACCGGTTAAATTCAAATCAAAAGAAATTGTTTGAGGCCATCTGCCCGAGTTGTTTGCCGTATGGAATCCGGTACCTAAGTTCCCGTCGAATGCATTTGGCAAAGTCCATCCCCATGCGTCCGGTTCATCCCCGCTCAGTAAAAGCGCTTTAAATTTCAAATGATTAAATTCTTCTTCAAATAGCGGGGAGATGGTTGCTTCAATCGGAATACTCTTATTTTCCCAACGATCCTGCACATAAGCACGAAATAGCTTGGGCAAGGTATCCATTCCACGCGAGGCTACATCACCCGCACTCATGCTGCTATAGAAGATCTCGATGGGATTGTATTCACTGTTGTTATCGAGTTCTTCCAGGATTATAGATATTTCATTCCTGTTGATATTGTCCCAAAATAAATGAACGCCACCAAAGTCCGGAATTACACGTAACGTATTTCCAATGGTTACTATGGGTGCTTCTAGTGGCTTTATTGTTGCGGTTACCACAGGCGATTCATTCCGACTACGGTCTACTGCAACAATCTCAACAGTCCGCTCATCTTCCGTGCCAAAACCCAATATAGTCAAGGTGTCGGAATACAATGAGGCCCTCACTTCACTTTTCACTCCTTCTTTCAGGGAGTAGTATGCTTTCACGTAGAGTAAGTCCTCGTCCTCAGGGAGTTGGTATTTCAAAATAGCCCCACCCGGGATATTGGTTACTTCCACATTCGACACAGGCCCCGGAGGTACATTGTCCGTAGCAATTACCGGACGTTCTGCTTCTGTACAGGATACCAGATAGCAAGTAATGATCAAGAATAAAAAAAGATATCTTTTCATAAATATAAATTTTAAAATTACCAATCAAAATTTTGAAGCAATTTGCTATTTACCGATAATTCACGCTCTTTAATCGGCCAGAAATAATCCCTTACGGAAAACTTAACCGGGGTTTGAGCCATATTGGTAATTACATAGAAATCTTCCTTCACTTCGCCTTTTAATGTATTCCAACCCCTGGGCTGCTCGTTCAGTTCACTGATCTTTTTCCAACGACGAATATCCCAAAAGCGTTTTCCCTCAAAGGCAAGTTCAATGGTGCGCTCTCTATGGATGATCTCCCTCATGCCATCTTTGGAGGTGGGTTTTGCTGGGTTCACCGAATGTTTTGTCCAGGAATCAACAACACCATCCAGACCAACGCGTCCGCGTATCGAATCCACATAATTATAAACTTCCTGGCTGGGACCGCTATATTCGTTTAACGACTCAGCGTACAGCAAGTATAAATCGGCTAACCTCATAATCGGGAATGGGTAATATTCCACTGAATTGGCATTTGCTGTTACCGTATTTTTGTAACTGTGCATCTTTTTCGCAGAATATCCCGTAATGGAAAAACATTCAGTGGAAGATGACATTCCGGAATGTCCTTTAGCAAAGAAGTCACACCATTTTACATTACCCGGAAAGTCAGTGTATGAGTTTCCAAAGTATATACCCCGGTCAAAACCAATACTGGCATAAAAACGAACTTCCCTGTTAAAGTGCAGGTTTACGGTATATTCATTTTCTTTCACCAAATATTTCTCACTGCCGGTAGATGGCGTGGAACGAATTTGATACCGGTTTGCATACCAATTATTGTCTTGCCAATCCTTATCCTCTTCTATAGGCACGCCATTGTTGGAATAATATTTTTCAACAATTTTAAGTGTTGGTCCCCACTCACTCCGGATCGAAGTATGTTCGGCTGCCAACCGCATGATTTTGGCTTGCGACATACGGGCTAAATAAGAGCAATCGTGACTGGTTCCTCCCCAGATTAATTCGGAATTCCACCGTTCACATATTGCTTCACGATACATTGTCTGCAATTTGAAGGTGTCGTGAACAGTACTGATTGCCGGATCGACGAGCTTATAAAGCTTTTTACCCTGTACGAGACACAAATCAATGGCTTCCTTACAAGCATCGGCAGCTTTTTTCCACTTTTCGGCATCGGCTGTCTGAGGGAATAACTGTTCGCCACGGCGATCGACTAAATTTACATAGTCGGTATTTCCGTTAAACAACTTACTTGCCGCATATACCAATACCTGCGCCTTCACGCTTTTTGCAATCAGGTTATTGATACGCCCGGCTTCGGTTCCCTCAACAACATCTCTTTCCATTGGTAAGTTGGGCGTTGCCTCATCTATCAAGTCTACAATATACGCCACAACCTTATCTACCGGCTCGCGATAGGGTTTAACATCGTCAGGAGATCCGGATATCGGGATATTTTGATCCATAATAGGGATCGGGCCATAGCATTTGAACAGGTAAAAATGGAAATAGGCTTTCAGGAATTTTACTTCTGCGATCCATCTCTGTTTTTCATAAGACAAGATATCAGGCACCTGATCTATATTCTCAAGAAAAATGTTACAATCGCGGATACCGTCCCAAAGCGCTTTTGCGTTTGACTCACCACTCCAGAAATTCATTCGCGGATTCGTTGCATCTTGCAGGCCCCTGGCGATATAGGTGCTGTTCCACACTACATAAGTATGCATCCAGGTTTCATCGCCGGCCGACATGGCGGGGTCATTTGGCAAGTCGCCATGCTGGGGAAGGTAGGAATAACAAGTATACAGAAATTTTTCACAGGTTGCCCGGTTTCGAAAAGCATAGTCGATTGTTGCCACATTATCGGGTACAACATCAAGATAATCACATGACGCCAAATGAAATACAAAAAACCATAAGGCGAATATTTTTAATGATAATTTCATATTATTTATATTAGAATGATAATAATAAGCCTAAATTATACACTTTCTGAATTGGGTATCCCAATCCTTCTCCTCCCATTTCGGGATCCCATAACTTGAACTTTGAGAAAGTAAGCAGGTTGGTACCACTCAGATAGATACGCAGATCGGTCATCTTCACTTTATTTGTGATCTTCTTCGGTATGGTATACCCTAATTCAAGCGATTTCAACCGGAGAAACGAACCGTTTTGCATGAACCAGGTAGATCTTCTAATGTTGTTGTCGACGATAGAATTGGATAACCGCGGCCATAAAGCATACACATCCCGGTTGTCTTCCGACCAGTGGCTATCGGCATAAACTTTCATTAATGCTCTTTGATCTCCCAAAAACGGTGCAGTTCTCACGGGGTCGATCCAGAATGATTCACGTGCCAACCCCTGGAAGAAACAAGAAAAGTCAAAATTTTTGAACCCGACCGAAACGCCGAAACCATAGACAATTTCCGGGCTGTCGGGGTAACCGATCGGAACCATATCAAGATCGGATACTTTCCCATCTTTATTGATGTCTTTGTATTTAATATCACCTGCTTTATATTCGCCAAACTGTTTTGGAGAATTGCGAATTTCTTCATCATCCACAAAAAGCCGCTCAGCAACAAGCCCCCATCCCTGATTCAATGAATATCCGACTCTTGACAACCAAGGGGTAGCCGAATAATCTGGTTCTTCGTACACAGTGAACTCGCTGGTAGCGTAAGTAAAATTCACACGGCCAGTGATCCAGAAATCATGATTAAATATGTGATTATAATCAATAGACATATCGAAGCCGTGACTTTTAGCTTCGCCCACATTGGCGCGTATGCTGCTTTGCAACCCCATTGACTCCGGGATAGAAGCGCGGTCCATCAGGATATTTGAACGGCGTTCGCTAAAATAATCAGCTTGAATTTCTATTTTTTCGAATAACCCCACTTCGATCCCAAGGTTCAGTTTTTTTGCAATTTCCCAAGTGATATCGCTATTTGGATAACGGCTGATGGAAATGCCGCTCAAGGTACGTCCTACGCTGGTATTGGAGTTCCCATAAGTCCCAAATGAGCTTCCCTTACTGCTATTTGTCATATTCACATTCGAAAGATAGAAAAACCGGTCTGCTTCACTTCCTATTGCATCATTGCCCACCAATCCGTACGTTCCTTTCAGTTTCAGTTTACTGACGATCCTTTTCCAATCTTCTTCGAAAAAACTTTCATTGGAAACATACCAACCAACCCCTCCGGAAGGGAAGAAGCCGAAACGCTCGCTTTTATCAAACCGCTCAGAACCATTATAACCAAAATTGAATTCGGCAAAATAACGATTGTCGTATGCATAAGTGAAACGTCCGGCCAGACCCATATTCCGGTAAGGGAGCGAACTTTGCAGGTCATAACGATTCATGTCTGAGTAAAGGAATTTATTTTCCAGATAATTCCGGAGATTAAATACAAGCATACCGCTGACATTATGCTTTTCATCGAATAATCGATTCCAATTGATGGCGCTTTCAAAATAAGTGGCTGTATTGATATTCCTTTCACCGGGGTACCAGTCTAAATATTCCCTTCCCGATTCTTCATTAAGCTCCCTTAAGGTATATTCGTCCGTTTTCCTGTCATACGAAGCTACTGAATAATAATAAGGGACATATGTTCGCCTGACGTCAAAATAGGCATACCTGGAAGTGTTGAACATACCACGAAGCGAAAGCCCGCTTGTGATGAAGTCTAATTTTTGTTCTAACTCCACTTGGGCAAACATTTGCGAAGTAGAATAATCTTTGTAACCTCTAACCATCTCAGCGTATGGATTTACGTATTGCATTTTGTCGTGATTGCCAAACAGGACGTGTTTTGTATATTGATTGGCGGCATCGGGCTTATAATAAGCAGGGAATAGTACGGGATTACTGGTCATCACCATGGCATAAAGATCGTTTCCGCCTGACAAAGGCCCCCTGTAGTCATCAAATGTACCTTGTAACCGCACTTTGACATCGGTAGTCTTTGTTACATTGATGTTCACATTGGTTCGCAGCATATACCTCTTCAGCTTGATATTGGAATTGAAATTGTTCAGTTTATCCACTTTCAGATTGCCGTTATCATTATTAAAAGTTGCTGCAACATAGTACCGGGCAACTTTCCCGCCACCGCTAAGGTTCATATTGACACGCTGGCTATGGCTTACGTCTTTGAACATGGCTTCATACCAATCATTAGCCGGATACACATAAGGATTCCCTCCATTGATCGTGTTGGCAATTTTATTTTGAGAGTACAACGTATGTCCTAACGGATCCCGTGTTCTTATAGCTTCGTTGTGCAAAAGCATATAAGTAATTGGATCAGCTAATTCCACACGATCGGTATTGGCTGACATTGATTCTTCCAACCGGACGTTGAGTCTTGCTGCTCCCTCACGGCCTTCTTTGGTAGTAACCAGAATAACACCGTTTGCTCCCCTTGATCCGTACAAAGCCGTAGCAGCAGCATCTTTCATGATGTTGAAACTGGCAATATCATCCGGTTGCATCCGGGCTAAATCAGACGAAGATATCTCAACATTGTCCAATAGTACCAGAGGATCCTTCTTATAGCCAAAAGTTGTTACCCCACGAATAAAAAATTCCGCATTATCACGACCCGGCTCACCACTGCGTTGATAAGCGATCAACCCGGAAATACGTCCGGCCAGTGCAGTAGTAAGGTTACTACTGGGCACTTTCAAGTCAGAAGGGTTTACGGCTGTAATGGAAGAAATCACCGATTCCTTTTTTTGTTTCCCAAAAGCCACAACAGTTACTTCCGAAAGTTCCGAAGCTTTAGGATACAATGTAATTTCAAATGATGTTTTCCCTGCAACCGGAATATACTGGGATTCCATTCCTAAGAAGGAAACCACGATGACATCAGTCTCTTTTACCATCAAATTATCAAACTGGCCATTTGCATCCGTAATAACCCCGGCAGTAGCGCCATTGATCTGAACCGTTGCTCCCGGCAAAGCAAGAGCCGTATCATCATACACTACTCCTTTGATACGCTTGGTGTCCGGAGTCTGCCCATTAGTTGATAATGATATAAAAATCAAAATGATAAAAGTAAAGTAATAACTAAAATTAATCTTTCCACTCATAATATTAATTTAAAATTTTGTTAATGATTTTCTCGCATGTGTGTCATTGCTATCGCAATAACATGTTGTTTTTCCGTTTTTAAGATTGATTTAAGGTTTCTCCATAGGCATGATGTTTTTCTAATTGTGTTTAGATTAAAAATAAAAAACCACCATATTGTTGGAATGCAACAATATGGTGGCTAAAGTATTCTTGGGATTTTTTATAGCTTTCGCGCGTGAAACGCGCCTGCGGTCGGTCAGTGCTCTCTCTCTCTCTCTCTCTCTCTCTCTCTCTCTCTCTCTCTCTCTCTCTCTCTCTCTCTCTCTCTCTCTCT
>JAVBSH010000192.1:0-7770 GCA_031547085.1 Bacteroidales bacterium | reverse complement strand
AGAAAAACAATTTGTTATTCTAAAGACGAACAAATACATGATAATGTGATCGGCATGTACATTGAACGATATTATTTCAAGACAGGAAAATACTCAAATACCGCCGCTTAGATGAATTCAACGGATTTAATACATGACCGAAAATACTATATGAATTACAAGACTTTATAGCTTAAGTAAACGACATTGTTAAATATATGTTCAAAATAAAGCCCGTCTATTATCCCCCAGTCATATTGCTGATAGTTAACTGCCAATTATTCATTACATCAATATTCGCACAACAATCAATCAGTATGGACGAAGCTGTTACTATTGCATTGACCAACCACCCGGTAGCGCGTAATGCCGTCCTGGCAGAACAGAAAGACGTATTGATGCGGCAACAGTCTGTTGAACTCTCGCCGACTCAGGTAAAATACTGGCAACGTAATGTAAGGGAAGGCAACGACCGGGTTTGGTCGGTTACACAGGATTTTGGTTCCATACCCGAACATTTCCAACGGGCAAGACATTACCGCACCATTGCATCAGCCAACCAGTCGGAACGTGCCTTAACACTCGATGAACTTGCCTGGCAGGTAAAAGCAGCTTACCTCGATGTGGTATACCACCGGGAACGATTGCAAATCATGCAGGATCACGACCATTATTTCGAAGCGCTCATCAGTACGGCCGAAATACATTTAGCTGCCGACAGCATTCCGGAATTGGTAAAAGTTTCGGCCGGGACTCGTTATGCTGCTTACCAAAGCCGCGTATACATCGCCGAAGAGGAACTGAAACGCGCTGAAACCCGGCTCCGGCAACTGATGTATGTCACAGATGGAGAAATTGCCGTGAACCAGCGGGAATTGGAACTGTATCAAATACATCCCGGCAAGGCCATCAATGTCCGTCTTGATCCGGTTAAACACAAAGCAATGGATGATGCACAACTGCAAGAAGCAAAATCGGCAATAGTGCTTGAAAAAAGTAAACTTTACCCCGGTGTTCACGCCGGGTACATTTACCAACACATAGAAGGAATGAACAACTACCAGGGCTGGATGGTAGGTTTATCCATTCCATTGTGGGCGCAACCGCAACGGGCACGTATCAAACAGGCAGAAATCGACTTGAAAGTAAAAACCAATGAGACGGAATACCGTCAATTTTCTGATCAACAACACATCGAGACACTCAAATCGTTGCTGAATGAATATTTTGTGCAAGTCAGTTTCGGCAAAGAAAATATACTGGTGGAAGCGAAGCTGATACTGGAAGAAGTAGAAAAAAACTTTTCCGAAGGACATATTACAGATTATTCAGAAGCTTTCGCAAAAGTTACCAATGCCGTATCGGCAAAATTGAATCAATTGGAGTATATCAGCCTATATAATCAAACAGCGTTGGAATTGGAATATTATACACAGTAGTGACAGTTCCCCTGAACTTTTATCATGTTTTTGCATTCAACTGTTGATTTGCACATCAACTGATATTTTCATCTGTCCTGCCTAACCTGCATGATTCATACTCGAATACGTCGCAGGGTCGAGCGGCAATTACCTTACGGTGGGATCGCAGGGAGTAAATGCAGCCAAACGTGCTCTTTCCACGTTCTCCTGTACATCCAGAATTTTAGTGTGAATAATGCAGGTTAAATATCTGAAAACCTTGCGACTTTTATTTCTTCACCTCAGGGTGAGGCTTCTTATGCAAACTTCCTTACAACGGATATATTATCAATCCGCTTTTGCCGTTGCTTTCAGCAGAAAAAGAAAATTTACGGAATTGGCAATATCCCGACAAAATATTGATTGCTCAGTCCAAGACATCCAATTAATTGGTGTTCTCGGAGAATCTGGGATATCTCCCGGACATGTGAAAGCAATCAATAAGTCGCCATAGAAATAAACGAGCATACAGCCATTTAGCAATTATGCCATTTTCACCTCCGTTTATCGTTCCAGTTCTTCACTATAATCTTAATATCCTCCTGCTGCAAGTGGCTTGCAAAATCCAGGGTCACTATTTTTTCTTCACCAGGAAACACTGTAAAATAATTATCCGAATAAAATACCGGTAAAATCCTTTCGCCGGTTTCACGTTCGATAGCCGAAACCCGGTTGAAAAAACTGATCATATCCTTAGTTTTAATACGGACGGTAGCACGATATGTGCCGTCATTTTTCCTTTCCAGGTTGGTCGAAACTTCTGCCTGCGATGGCGGCATGTGCTGCATGGCGGTATAATCTTTGGGCTTGGTTGTGAGCCAATAAAGGTTATCTGATATGACATTCACACCTTCGAGCATTTCCAGGCGCAAGAAATAGGCGCCCTTCACCTGTGCGGGTTGCTCCATGGCAAAAAGCGCTTTTGATGTATTGGCTTTCACTGCTACGTTTTTTTGTTCCTGTTCGTGGATTACCTTGCCGTCCAGTTGATAAATACGTGCCCGGACAATACAGTTATTCCTGTCGGCGGTAGTGATGTTTGCTGCCTCCACTTGATGTGTCCGGTAGTTATATTGAACGTGTACCGGTTCTCCCCCTTTACGCACGCCGTAATAGCAGGCATTCACATCCAGGTAACAATCGTACATCTGTCCTCGCAGGGCTGTCCACGGGTTTTGTATTTTCCAGATCAGCATTCCCGTGTACCAACTCCACATATTCGAAGCCCGGCCTTCCATCAATGCCCTGTATTGCTCGAAATTAATCAGTTGTGCAATATCACAGAATTCTTCGGTCGTTTTCGGTTGAGCATACCGACCTATATGATCATCATAAGGCAGATATTTGTGATATTCCCACACAGGGTTAACTTTTTGCCCATATTTGGGAAAATCATTGAAATCCGTCTCGTCCATAAAAGCACGTATAGTAGGAGCCTCGGGCACACCTACCGAACCAAGTTCTGGATTGAATGGACTTGAACGGACAGTGAAGAAAAACTCCGGTTCCTGTATCCCGTAAGGGCCATCGCCATTACCTCCCATCGTATTCCGCGTAAAAACAGTATCGGTGGAAAACGGTGCGAAATAACGGGTAGGATCGTATTTCGGGAAAATTTCGTGATGCAATTTTTGAGCGATATCATCGGGCGCTGGCCATTCGTTACCGCCGCACCAGATGGCTAAACTTGGGTGATTGCGCAGCATCTTCACCTGGTCGGTCACCGACTCGATGAACAATTCGTGATTGTCCGGGTATTGTTGACGTCGCTCCTGCGAGTCCTTTTTCATTGGATCGAACCATGCGCCATTACCATCGCCGGAAATCGACAGATCCTGGAACACGAGCATCCCGTATTCGTCGCAGGCATTGTAGAACTCAGGTCTTTCGGGTACAGCGCCGCCCCAAACACGCACCATATTCAGGTTCATGTCGGCAAGGAAACAGATTTCGGTGCGGTAACGCTCGGGCGAGAAACGCAACATCCAGTCCGAAGAAATATAGTTACCGCCACGGATGAATATTTTCTGCCCATTGACATAAAATTTTCTGCCTCCGGTAGCAGGGTCTTTTTCGGTAGTAATTTCGCGGATGCCAAACCGCACATTCTGCTTGTCGGATATATTCGCCGATGTACCGTCGGTTACAGTCAGTATCATGTCGTACAACTCTTGCTTACCCATATTGACGGGCCACCAAAGACGCGGGCTTTTGATGGTTGATACGGGGAGTCTCACCAAACGTTTTTCATGCGGCGTCAATTGTACTTTTACCATTTGACGTTGTTTCTCTACCTTGTAACTTACCGTTACATCCTGGGGTTTATCCGTCAGGTTCTCCACTTCGGTAGTTACTACCAGTGTAGCATCAGCCTGTTTATCAACAGGTGTATGTATGCCCGGAACTTTGCTCACCACTTGTGGATGCATCATTCTGATATTGCCCGTAGCAGTGATACTAACCTGATCCCAGATGCCCGTGTTACGGTCGCGTACGGCCGCTATCCAATCCCAGCCTGCAGTACATTGCATGGTGTTGTTTTTGGCGATTTGCCCGTCACCGGCCTGCCCGCCGTTATCTTCACCGGGAATGTCAGGCGGGAAAACAAGTACCGCGAGTGTATTATCTCCGGTTTTTACCGCATCGGTGATGTCGTAACTGCGCCGGATAAACATTCCCTCGTGTGTTGTGGTTGAAATACGTTTCCCATTAAGGAAGATCTCGGCCATGTAATTGATGCCACGGAAATTCAGCCAGAGCCGTTTGCCCTTGCCGGTTTTGAGCAATGTGAACTGGTTGACAAACCAATACGTGTAGAAATCAGTCCCTGTGTGGAAAATATCGGGAATTAATTTGTTGTTCATCCCGTAATAAGGTGAAGGTATCAAGTCGTTGTACAGAAGTGTGGTGAGCACGGTTCCGGGTACAGTGGCCGGAAGCCAGGCCCGGAAATCCTGTTTCCCCGACGACAATACCGCCCCATCGACCATTACATAAGCTGCCTGCCGGGCAATCCAGTTTTTATCCAGGAGTATGGTTTCACCCGTTTCAGGAACGGTAATCAAGTTGTCTGTAACCTTCGCAGAGATAGAGAATGCGAAGCTTACGAGAATGGAAAGGAATAAAATCTTTTTCATATATTTTTTATTTTTATTAGATGATTTTACAATAATTATATTGATGATAAAGATCAATGAATGTCCAAAAGATATCTATGTGGTGATATAATGATCAGCTAAAGTATTATTGATAATACTAATATTGTAATATTCAAATAATGTACTAACATATAAAGTTAGATTTTTGTTGACGATTGTTGCGATTTATACGAAAACACTTGCTTCTTCCCATAGGTTGCTTTATCGATCCTCATCTTAATCTGATTTACGGGCTTGGCGAAGCAGTGCCGTGTAAGGGTTTCTTAGAGTTTTTGTGGTTTTTTCTATTTTCAACTCTAATTCATATAAATGTTTTATAAAAAAGTAAATATCCCCCAAAAATAATATTGTCCAAATAAAGGAAAAGCGATCAAACCTATTTTACAAAATAAAAAACATTAATTGACTTGATAATAATGAAATATGGGAATAGTGTAAATAATAGATTTAAAACATTCTTTTAAATATCAGTTCTCATATTATTTATATATTTTTTATACGATGTTGTGTAAATTAATTGATAATAAACTTTTTGCAATCAACCCTTGTTAATATTTAAAATTTAATATTATTAAGATGACAAACAAGTATATTATAAAACTGTAGTTCGACAGGGAAAGTAAAAAAGTCGACTTTTACTGAAACTGTTTCTATTTACACGCAGATTATGTTAAATCTGGTGAGCGGATATGTCACAGAAGCATTCATTGATATTTCCGATCTTGAATTTAAGGGGGCGAGGTATGAAAGTACCCTGTGAGGCCTTATTTTTTATTGATTTAAAAATGTAATGATATGAAAATAATAATATGCCTGATATCCACATTGTTTTTTGTGATATCGACTTTCGGACAAATAGATACAAGTAAAGTTAGCAAAATAACAACACCATTGGGAAAGGAAGAAAAGAACAGGAATGTTGGACTAAATGCTTCGAGCAATTCGGGGCCGCGCGACATTAACACCGGGATACCATCAAACGTCGGTGGTATCAGTATCATGGAAAACGGGTTGCCCGTGGTTTACTACCCTTGGCCTGAATCACCTACCAAACTGTGGCGGCAGGATGCTTCCATTGACCGAGCCCCTGTGTTGAAAATCAGCGAAGTAGCCATTATCACCGGGGTGGTGGGTTATGCAGTAGACAGTTATACCCGGATGCCAACGGATACGTTCCGGGTAAACGGTTCGGTGGGTAGTAACCGGTTCGGGTTGATACGCGGATCGGTGAATCTGTCAGGGCCGCTCAAAAACGGGTGGTACTATACGCTTGGCGCTTCGGGAAATTTTGACCCTGCGACGTATGATCTTGGTTTTACGAATTTCTCGGATCGTACACATATTTACCGTGCAGGATTGATCAGGAAGTTCGAACGGGGCTCAGTTTCGTTAAATTACAAGTATGCCCGTTCATGGTCAATCAGTAATTACGCACCCTTTATTTATACATCCGACGGAGGATCGAAGGAAACGCACGGTTTTCGTATCGGCCGTGACTCTTACGACCTGATCGACGGCAAGTATCGCTCAGTGAATATCTTGAGTGGAGATACTACGTGGGTGGATATGGCAAAAGATGGTATGGATAGCTCGCACACCATCGACCTGATAGGTGATTATAAGCTCGACAATAACAAGAATTTCAGCTATATCATGCGCTATCATATCACACAGAACAGTGGTACCTATATCAATCCGTTGAGTGTGTTCACTCCCGACCCGGCGACGGATCGTTTTACTTATTCCGATACGGGCGAATCGTACACAGACATGGTGCAAATGGTGGAAACCAGCTATGTGACGCCTTTCACCATCAACTCGTTTACCTCACGTTTCGAACTTACCGGCGATATAAAGAAACATGATTGGCGGGTAGGATTGAACGAGTGGTTTTATAAGGAAAATAAATATCAATCGAACACCACCAAGTACGAACAAGAAGTGGCAGTACAACCGCGCAAGCTGATGCATGAGGTGCTTTCGGGCGGTGTGTGGATGCCGGCAACCGATCCGCAGGGGTTCTATGATTATAATGTGTCGAGTGAATACCACAACGGGTTCGAGAATAAATTGGCGCTTTACGCGACAGACGATTGGGATGTGAACGAACATCTGACGCTTAATGGCGGTCTGCGTTTGGAGTATCACAAACTGAAAGGCGATTACTTGCCTTACGCGCGGCCCGTTCCGCCGGACTCACTTCCCGTGAAGTTCGACAATAACTGGTTCCTGACAAGGGCTACGTTGGGCGGCGTTTTTAAACTTACCAAATCGTTTGGATTTTGGGCCGAAGGTACTTACAATGAAAGGGTGGGTGCTCTGGAAGATTATTCGGGATCGGTGGAACCGACATTGAAAACACGGCGCACACCGATGGGGCAAGTAGGTATCTATTTCAACCATCTGTGGATCAGCTTGGTTTCAGCCTATACGTATATTAGAAGTACCAATTATCAGTCGCGTCTGTCGCTGGTTAATCCGAATAATCCGAACGAAAGTGTGATTGAAACGGTATATTACGACATCAGCACCATGGGCTGGACTACCGATATTGTGGTTACGTCTTCCAATGGGTTCAAGTTGCATTTCTTACTTACATGGCAGAATCCCGTGTATAAAAACTATGCGGTGATGGCTTACGGGCAGGATTATGATTACAACAACAAGAATCCGGGCATTCCAAAATTATTGTTCGAGATCGACCCGAGTTATACGTTTTGGAATAATAAAATGAATGTTTGGCTCAGTGCACGGTATTTCAGCAAGCAATATGCCAACCTCACCAATGTGCTGTATTTTGCGCCCCACTGGGAAACTTTCGGGGGTGTGAGCTACAAAATCAACAAACATCTGGATGTGGGGGTAAGTGTCATCAACATCCTGAACCAGCGCGGAGCCTCAGGCTCCATTCAAGGCTCACAATTGGTAACCGATCCTACGCCATTTTACAACACAATTGTGGTAGGTTCGTATATCATTCCCTTCACCATCGGGGCTAATCTCGATTTTAAATTTTAAAAAACTGTTTAAATTTTCGGTCATGTATCAAATCCGTTGCATTGATTATCTTTACGCAAAAAATTAGTTATGGAACATTTATCAGTAATCACGTGTATTTATTGCCAAAGTTCGGATTTGTCCAAAAACGGGCATAGCGAGAACGGCACCCAGCG
>JAVBSH010000153.1:0-5507 GCA_031547085.1 Bacteroidales bacterium | reverse complement strand
ATTTTCCTCAATTCGCAACAACGTTTTACAAGATAACTGGAATCCTGATCTGGCAGACTGCTAAAATCATTCTCTAAGTTTTCGAGTGTCCTTTGCTTCCAATTATTTTTCATAGCATACGGTAAAAATTCGATTACACTGCCCGCCAAGGTGTTTTATAAAGTTTTACTTCTTCCATTTTCCTTGTCTATAAAAACATGCGGCAGTTGTTTTCCTGAAAATATATAAACCCACTATTATTATAATCCAACACTGCCGCATGTTGCTGCAAACTTACTGTTTTTGGGACAATATCGGCAATCGGCACAAAGATAATTGTAGCTTTTCGTGTGTCTTAAAACTTTGTGGAAAGAATTACACATAAAAGAATTAATAAAATGATCATCACAAATAAAATCTGTGCAAATCCACGTGATCAGCGGGACATAAATCACGCTGTCACCACAAATCCTCTCTCTGAAAAAAGTTTTTTGGCCGAATGGTAATCAAAATGCATCCATTTTCCCGAAGCCAATGCCTGATCCCTGGGAATGGCACCCGTTTCGATGACCACCACATTGGCGCCGCTCTGTATGGCAAGTTCCGATGCTGGGTGCACGCATATATTTTGTACCATTTTTCCTCCCGACAATCGAAGTACTGCGATCATTTTGGCAATTTCCTCATCGCTTAGACGCGGAGCGTCGCCCAATGGAGTGCCTTTCACGGGAATACGCGCCATGATGCCCGAAATGTATACTCCATATTCCAGCGAACAAAGGAAACGGTCGGCTATTTCCCCGTAACTATGTTCAATACCCACCGGTTCAACCAAGTGGATCAGGTTCAACGGTGAGTTTTTCACGGCTGACAAGGTATCCAAACGGTCCTCAACCCGAAAGTGCGTATCAACTCCTTCACGGAGCCTGACGGCATGATATACGCCATTCACGCCACTTCCGTGCAGGTGGTTTGCCATTTGGATGTTAAATTCTCCAACGTTGATCACTATCTCGTAATCACCTGCCACTTCCCGCCTGATGGCCTGTACGTAATCCGACAGGGTTTCCAGCGAATAATATTGCGTGGTGCGCAAAACAATGAAGTGGACACCGTTGGCGACATATTCGCCCGCTTTCGATATGATTTCAGGCAGTGTATAGATTTTCTCGGTTTCTATCAATCCCCAGGCTGTCCCGAAAGAACAGAAGCCGCAACTGGCTGCACAATAAGCATAATCCAAACCAATGGCGCCCCACATGTATGCCTTATGATCAGTAAGGATGTGGCTGGCTTCGTTTGCCTTTTCCCGCAGGTAGGCGCATTCATCCGAAAAGGTGTCGATTTTCAGCAACTCCACAATCTCGGGTTTGCTCAATACAACACCCAAGAGCACTTTCTCAAATGCACTGTCTATTTTTTTGTACATGCCTTATGTATAATGGTCAATGATAAATGGTTAATGATAAATGGCGCCTGCCCGCCCAGTCAGACGTTCATTTTTCATCCTCCATTCTCAATTACTTATATCATCTCGTCCAGTATCTTGCAAGCCGAACAAACCGCTTTAGGGCATATTGTGAAAAGAAGGTTTTGCTCCATGATCTGGTTCATTTCTTCGGGCTTGCTCAAATCATAGCCAAGGATTTCCTTGCAAACAACGCTTTTGTTCTCGGCAGCAAACTTTTGCTCGAACTCTGCCTTTTTTGTCAATAGCGTATTTTTCTGCTCCATCGAATTAGGTTCGCTGTACCCGTATTTCATGCCCAGCGCCATCAATGCGCCCGATACGCATCCACAGGTACGGCCACACCACATACCTCCGCCGAAAGCGGCCGATATTTTCAGCGCATCGTCGCTGTTCATCCCTACTTTGTTGGCAGCATAGCCCATTACAATCTGCGAGCAGTCAATCCCTTGCTTGAACATGTCGGCAGCAATCTCTTCGGAAACTTTTTCAATTTTCATTGTCTGATAAAGTATTAACGGTTTATTTTGAGTTTAAAATAATTTTTGCTGAAAAATAAGACTTGTACAAATATAATGAAGTCATTCGTAGACGATTTGTAATTCATTTTATTCAGAAGTAATCCATTGGACTATCTTTTCACAATCAGGTTTTTCTTTCGGAGGAACCATATCGACTAACTTGCCGTCGGTTCCAATCATGAATTTTTGGAAATTCCATTGTACAAGCGCATCCATTTTTCCATTTTCCGATTTTTCCGTCAGCCATTTGTAAAGCGGATGCATGTCGTCGCCCTTTACGGATATTTTCTCCATCATTGGGAATGTTACTCCGTAGTTACGGGTGCAGAATTCCTTGATTTCGGTGTTGGTTCCGGGTTCCTGCGCCCCGAAGTTATTGGCAGGAAAACCTATGATGACAAATTTATCGCCGCCATACTGTTTATACAACGCTTCCAGTTCCTTATACTGGGGCGTCAATCCGCATTTGGAAGCCACATTAACAATCAGTACCTTTGTACCTTTTAAGGCCGACAGGTCAAACTCTTTCCCTTCGATTTCCCTGACCTTGAAATCGTATAGCGTTTTGCTTTGGGCGGACGCGACATACGATATTAAACTCAACAATACGATGATCCCTATTCTTTTCATAGCGCTATTGTATCGGTTAATTGACTGCGACAGGTTCAGGTGCTTCATCCATGGAAGTAAAACTCTGGTAAGCCCCTTCCAGCAGTTGCAGCTTATGGTCGGCCATCACTTGTTTCAACGCGTCGGCAATGATTTCAGAAAGTGTATCGGGCGATGCAACAGCCCTTATGTTCACAACCAGCATGGCTTCTGTAACAGAGCTGTTCATGGTGTGGGAAACGAATATGTCGTTTTTGATGCTTGTGAGCGCCGCTTTTACAAATTCATCACCTGCTTTGCAGATCGTTTTGAGGTGGACAGCTTCGATAGATTTTTTCTTCACGCCGCTTTTGATTTGCTCCATTAAATCTTTTACAAAAGCATTCATATCGCACGGAGCTTCGTCGATACCTGCAATTTTGTTGGTGCAATTGTACCATCCCATTTTTTTAGCGCCCACAAATACCAAATCCCAATCCATAACCAACGATTTTAATTTGGATTGCTGTCCGTTGAGGATTAATTCAGCCCATTTGTTAAACCCTGTGCCGTCTTTGGCACAGACAGGAACAACGGGCACTCCGGGATATTGCTCGTTCAGGCTTTGAGTGATGGCTTTTATTTCATCTTCTGTCAGTAAATCGGTCTTATTCAGCAGGAATACTTCCGACTCGGCTAACTGGCGTTCAAACATATATGAAGACTCCTCAGGCAAGGTGTCTTCTCCTTCTTTCATGACAATAGCCCGGTAGCGGAGCGGGTCAACCACAGCCGTAACAGGCACCAGTTCATAAATTCCTGCATAGTTTTTTTGAAGATCGGCATATACCTGCCTGACCATATCTACACAACAACCCACAGGTTCAAAAATGATCAGGTCGGGATTTCCTTTAGCTAACTCTTGGAAAGATGCAACGGTTTGCGGTACATCATGGCACAGGCAACCGTCGGAAATTTCTACAACCGGCACATGGTGGGATGCTACAAAATTGGTATCAACCAAGTTACTTCCCAAATCGTTGGTGATGAGGGCGCATTTCAAATTCTTACTGCGCATGTATTCGGCCATGGATACCATGGTAGTGGTTTTTCCCGATCCCAGGAAACCACTGATCAACATAACTCGTTGTGTTTTCATTTTTTATATAAATAATTAAGATATTTTCAATTATCAAGATACTTGCCGGAGATATGATAAAGGTTTGTGAAACCGGCTTCCGTCAGTATTTTCTTGCAGTCAAGGATGTCCAATCCCCGATGTCCGGAAGTTTCCTTTTCCGTATCTCTCGGATTAATCCCCGTTTCGGCATAAATCGCATTGGCGCCTGCTGTGATACCCAACAAATTGGGTTCGTGTACGCCGACACTCCGCAACGTGGAACAATGAAGCGCTGCCAGTGTGACAATGGCCGTAACTTGCGCCAGTCGCAATTCGGATATTTGCCCAAATTTGGCTAAAGGCGACGAGGGAATAAGTACTCTGCGCATGGCTCCGTGTTGGAAACAGCCATATTCGATACCCAAAAAGATTTGTTCGGCCATTTCTTCGGGCGTATGTTCCGGGCCAATCGGTTCGCAGCAATAATACAAATCCATTCCCGCCTGTTTGATGTAACCCATTGTTTTCTTTCGGGTTTCAGGGTTGAGCGTTGTGTCTGTCCCTTCGTGGAGACGCGCCAAATGGTAAGCGCCATTAGCACCGACAGCTTTCAGTTCTTCCGCTTGCGCCAGGTTAAAGTCGCCTATATTGATGATAATTTGCGTTTGCGCGGGAATTTTCGACCGTACCAGTTGAACAACATGCAGTACCCGTTGAAAATCATAGTCATGCATAGCCATTAATGCCAAAGCGAAAAGATCGCCCGATGCAGTGAAGTTATCCGCCGCAGCGAGAATGGCCTCATCACTCATCGAACTTTCCTGAAATTGTGTATGTTCTTCCGAAATACTGCAAAATTTACATTTACCCGGGCAGGGCGCCACTTCAAAACCGATTTGGCCGAACACAAGGCCCGTATTCCTAAACTTTTCGCGCGACATGAAGTCTGCAACTCCCCTTGTAATGGAGGCTTCGAGGGATGTTTCGGGGAATTTCAACGAATATACACAATCTTCCTGCGTGACTGGTTTTCCCGATTGAACTTTTTCAATGATGTTTAAAAATGTGCTGTCTGCATTCATCTTATGAATATTGTTTATTAATGACTGTTAGGTTGTTCGTAGTTCGCCGAATAACAAACATAACTTTCTCTAAATCAGATACAAATGTATGATGATATTTGTTTATAAAAAGATTTTACGATTTATTTAACTTTTTTTATTGTTCGCAGTTCGCCAAACAACAAACAGAACTATCTACAAATCAAAAGCAGGATAATGCCTGTTAATGAGAAGAATTTGTTGTAAGTTTGCCTGATGTTTGCAATAATAATTTCATTGAAATGAAAAAATATTCGGAACAGGCGGAGCAACTGGCGCGTTTTGCCAAGGCAATGGGGCATCCTGCCCGTATTTCGATTTTGACTTTTTTGGCGGCGCGGGATGAATGCTTCTTTGGTGACATTCACGAAGTCCTGCCCATCGCAAAGGCCACAGTATCGCAGCATCTTTCGGAGTTGAAGGATGCCGGGCTAATACAAGGCGAAATTTTCCCTCCAAAGGTGAAGTATTGTATCAATCCCGGAAACTGGAAACTGGCGAAAGAACTGTTCAATGAATTTATGTGCATTTACACGCCTCGTGAGAGTTGCTGCAAATAAAAATTCCCCAAGATTTTTACCTTGGGGAATGATAAGTAGTCGTCTATAAATAATCGCCGTTATTTAGTATCTTTGCACCATGAGATACATTGAATTATCAGAAGATGCCCAAAAGGAGTTGGAAGGAATTTATCGAAGTCATTCCAAATCCTACGTTCGCCAACGGGCACA
>JAVBSH010000005.1:0-13123 GCA_031547085.1 Bacteroidales bacterium | reverse complement strand
ATACTTTTTTGATATGAATTTTAATCAGTTAATAATCAATAAATTTGTAAAAGAGGGTGAAAAAATAGTGAATCTCTGAATTTCAAAAATCAGTCCATAAAAATTACTTTAAAAGGATTTAGGGGTTTTTAGAGGTTCCCTAAAGAACAGGGTAATGACGCTGGCAAGGATATCGTAGCAGAACTATTGATTCATTATCCAACTATTGACCTTGACCCGCATCAACGTTATACTTATGCCGATTACCTTACCTGGACGGATAACATCCGGCGTGAACTGATCGATGGCTTTGTATACATCTTGTCAGCGCCACGTCGCATACATGCCGCGGTCACTTCGAATATTCTTTTGTCGTTTGGCTGGTTCGCCAAACGAGGCAAGGGGAAATGCAAAGTATATCATGCTCCTTTTGATGTCCGCCTGCCGTTGGATGGCGGTATTGCCGACGACAAGATTTATACGGTGGTTCAGCCTGACATCCGTGTGATATGCGATCCTAAAAAGTTAGATGATAAAGGATGTCTTGGTGCTCCCGATCTGATTGTTGAAGTGCTGTCGCCCAGTACAGGCAAACACGATCTAAACGAGAAATTCAACCTTTACGAAGCTACCGGTGTGAAGGAGTATTGGGTGGTTTATCCTGATTCACAAGCGCTGAATGTGTTTATTCTTCAACCTGATGGAAAATATGACAAGGGAACAACCTACGAGAAAAAGGGAAAAGTGCCCGTTCCTATCTTCAAAGGTTTGGAAATAGACATGGAGGAGATTTTTAATGTATAAAATCCAATGTCGTTTACTTAAACTGTCCTTACAGGATGCTGGTTTTGAGGAGTATGAATTTTTGTCCCGAGGCGTTGCCATCGGGCTGAACCTTTGGCCCGGCGAAGCCAATTGAGTTGGGCTTTCAGCTCAATTACTAAAAGATCGCCAGCCTGAAGGTAGTGTGTTCAAACGCGTGTGCTATTTTTGTGTCAAATAATTGTATTTCTGCCTCCGTAAATAGTTCATAATAAATTAAATACGAATACGATACCTGAAGAAAATTAGAAGTAGCGCTAAAGCAATGTCGATCACTCTTGCGCAGGGAAAAGCAAAAGAATGCTGATTTGCAGAAGAGTAAAGAAAAATATAAAACGGAGAATAAGCACTTGCGGAAAGTTGTAAAAGCACAAGATGAAGTATTAAAACGAATGCCGTATCGATTGAGTCCCAATCCATAGAACGGCATAAATATACCGATATGGTTGTTTTGATGAGTGTGAAGTTATATTTGAATTGCGGATGCGGTTTTCGAGTTATAGAAAAAATCATGATCTATTTGAGCCATCGTTTATCATGGAATTTGGAAGAAACGCCTCCTTATACAAGCATCAAGAACTGGATAGAAAAAAGTGGTTACCAGACTTACATCGGGCAAAATATCCGACGATCATATAAGTTATTTTGCACTTCTTATTCTTATTTATACTGAATAAAAATTACTGTCTTTTTATTAACTTTGTGCCCGCTGATGAATCGGTTTTTGAAAAACTGATGGGAAGTCAGTAATTTAAGAAAGAATATCCAAAACCTACCGGGTCTGGGAGACCCAGCAGGTTACTATATGTCAATATGCATTTATCCGAATTACATACAGGCGAAAAGGGCGTTATTGTGAAGGTGAGGGGCCGTGGTTCGTTCCGTAAACGGATCATGGACATGGGCTTCATCAAAGGCAAGGAAGTGGAAGTGATCCTGAATGCCCCGTTGAAAGATCCTATCAAATACCAGGTGATGGACTACGAAGTGTCGTTGCGCCGCAGCGAAGCCGATCTGATCGATGTGATCACCGATGTGGAGCAAATGGACGAAGCCACCTTTGATAACGGACACGAAACATTGTCCGAATCTGTCTATCATGAACTGCCTTCTGTCATGGAAAAATTTATTCATGTGGCGCTGGTGGGCAACCCCAATGCCGGTAAGACGTCTTTATTTAATATAGCGTCGGGCGCTCATGAACATGTGGGGAACTACAGTGGAGTAACAGTCGATGCCAAGGAAGGGACATTCCGGCACAAGGGCTATACATTTAAAATTGTCGATCTGCCGGGAACTTACTCGCTGTCGGCTTATTCGCCTGAAGAAATCTATGTGCGCCGCTACATCATGGAGCAGACGCCCGATATCGTGGTGAATGTGGTCGCTGCTTCCAACCTGGAGCGCAATCTGTACCTCACTACCCAACTCATCGATATGGATACCTATATGGTAATTGCACTCAACATGTACGACGAGTTGGAAAAAAGCGGTAACAAGCTGGATTACGAAAAACTCGGCAAGATGATCGGCGTGCCTATTGTCCCCACCGTATCTACCCGCGGACATGGTGTGGTAGAACTATTCGACCGCATTATCGACATTTACGAAGAACGTGAACCGTACATGCGGCACATCCATATCAATTACGGCGAACTACTCGAAAAAAGCATCGCTACGGTACGCAAGGAGCTAAAAGAAAAATCGGATATTACCAAGGCGTGGTCCAAGCGTTACCTGTCCATCACCCTACTGGAGCACGACAAGGAAACCGAGCGGTTTGTTAAAACCTTACCACAGCATGAAGAGATACTCCAAGCACGTGATTCCGAAACACGACGTATTGAGCAACTATTGCACGAGGATAGCGAATCGACTTTTGCCAATGCACGGTATGGTTTTATTGCAGGTGCACTCAAGGAAACTTATGTTGAAAGTCCTGAAAAACAAAAGGGCATCACCGAACTGATCGATCCTGTGGTCACCAACAAATACTTTGGTTATCCCATATTCCTGTTCTTCATGTGGCTCATGTTTGCAGGGACATTCACGCTGGGCGCTTATCCACAGCAATGGATCGAAGCGATCGTGGGCTGGCTGGGCGATTATATCGGCGGACATATGCCCGACGGTTCGCTCAAGGACCTGATCATCGAAGGCATCATCGGCGGGGTGGGGGGGGTGATTGTTTTCCTGCCCAATATCTTGATCCTCTATTTCTTCATCTCCATCATGGAAGATTCGGGTTATATGGCGCGTGCGGCCTTCATCATGGACAAAATCATGCACAAGATGGGGCTTCACGGTAAGTCATTCATTCCGTTGGTGATGGGTTTCGGCTGCAATGTACCCGCCATCATGTCCACCCGCGCCATCGAAAGCCGCAATAGCCGGATGATCACCATGCTGGTGAACCCGTTGATGTCATGCAGTGCACGGCTACCGGTGTATATCCTGCTGGCCGGGGCTTTTTTTCCCAATCACGCCGGGTTGGTCATGTTCATACTCTATATTACGGGCATTATATTGGCTGTGGTCATGGCAAGGTTGTTCAAGCGTTTCCTGTTTCCTGAGGAGGATGTCCCCTTTGTGATGGAGTTGCCGCCTTACCGCAAACCAACCACCAGGTCTGTAATCCGGCACATGTGGCAAAAGGGCCGCCAATACCTGCAAAAAATGGGAGGTGTCATCTTAGTGGCTTCCATCAGCATCTGGTTCCTCGGTTATTTCCCGAAAGAAACAGCTTCTGCACAACATTATGCTACGCTGATCGAACAAGCTGAGGAAGCTCATGATGAAGAAACGGTTGTCCAACTGAAACACGAACAAAAAACGAAACATCAGGAAGAATCGTACATTGGCCGTATCGGGAAATTCCTCGAGCCTGTGTTGCACCCTATTGGTTTCGACTGGAGGATCAGCGTCAGCCTTCTTAGCGGGATGGCTGCCAAGGAAGTGGTAGTTAGCACCATGGGTGTCCTTTTCTCAGGTGATGAAAACGAGCAGCAATTGCCGGCAAAACTGAAAGCTGCCCGTTACCCGGATAGTACACCTGTGTTCACGCCCTTGGTTGCTTTATGCCTGATGTTATTTGTCTTGATTTACTTCCCGTGTATTGCAACTGTCACAGCCATCAAAAATGAATCGGGTTCGTGGAAATGGGGCGCTTTTGTGATTTTTTACACTACCATCCTGGCCTGGTTGGTTGCATTTGTGGTTGCTAAAATAGGAGGATTGTTGGGTTTCTAATATGAAAAAACTATTTTTGTTGATCATATTAACTTGTAATTTTCTATATTTATGACACATATTGATCGTCGAACCTTTCTTAAAACGGCCGCTGCCGGAGCCGCTTTGACAAGTATTCCCGGCATGTTGCAGGCCGGCGAATTTGCTGTGAAGAACAAACTTCCGCGTTGGCGGGGTTTCAATATTTTAGATTTTTTCTCGCCACGGCGCTATATAGCTAACCCAGAGCGGATGGCTGCTACCGAAGAGGATTTCAAATGGATGGCCGATTGGGGTTTCGACTTTGTGCGTATCCCGATGGCCTATCCCAGTTACTTGGAATATGACCCAGCTTCAGGGTGCGACATTACCCCGGAAGAAACCATTAAATTCAGGGGAGAAGCCGTTGAAGCCGTCGAAAAAGTGGTATATGCTGCTAACAAACATAAACTGCACGTAAGTTTAAACCTACATCGTGCTCCAGGTTTCTGTATCAATGCCGGGTTTCACGAACCATTTAACCTGTGGAAAGACGAAGCGGCGCAACAGTCTTTTTATGCTCATTGGGATATGTGGGCGAGACGTTTCAAAAACATATCACCTAAACTGTTAAGCTTCGATTTGGTAAACGAGCCTTGTTATAAGGAGGATATGAACGACCAGTTCGGTAGGTCGACAGCCATACCCGGCGAAATTTACCGGAAAGTGGCCATCGGCTGCTTGGATGCTATCCACCGGCAAATGCCGTCGCGATTAGTAGTCGCCGATGGTAACCATGGCGGTTCGTTGGTGATACCCGAACTGACGGATTTGAAAATCGAGCAAAGTTGTCGCGGGTATTATCCGCATTACGTATCGCATTATCGCGCCAATTGGGTTTGGAAGAACCCCGATGATGCTCCACTTCCCGTGTGGCCGGGCGTGATTGAAGGCAAGGAATTTAACCGTAAAGTGTTGGAAGACTTCTATAAGCCTTGGACAGACCTCGTAAAACAAGGTGTTGGTGTACATTGTGGCGAATGTGGTTGTTTCAGGGAAACACCCCACGGGGTATTCCTTGCCTGGTTTAACGATCAGTTGGATATACTGACAAAAAGCAAAATCGGCTGGGCATTATGGAATTTCCGTGGCGATTTCGGCCTGATCGATTCTCACCGCAAAGATGTTAACTACGAAGATTGGCATGGACATAAGTTAGACCGGAAGTTATTGACCCTGTTGCAGAAATATTAGAAACGATGGAAGCCCGAAGATTCAGTCATATCCTGTTTCTTGTATTCGCAATGCTTTTGATATCATTCACCGGCAATGATGACAAACCGGAATTGCGGCAAAAAGAAACAGCTGCGTTTGCCCGGATGTTGGAAAAGATACCTGACGGCGGCGCTACCGGTGAACCATTGGCCTGGCACCTGAGTTACTATTTAGGTACCATTTTGCGCCATTGCGACAATGGTTCGGACGATTGGATGGAGCCAACCGAGCGCGTGCTCAACATGCTTGCCGACAAAATGGCTACCGGCCCCGATGGATATAAAGGATTCATTGGACCATACATATACAACGAAAAGGAGCATTGGTGCGATGTTCATGTCGGGGATGCGATCCTTGTGGAACATATGCTGCACTTTGCCATGATCGTACATCAGAATCCGGCATTGAAAGGAAAATATGGTAACAGTGCCCAGCGTTTCGTGGATATCGCCAGACGGGATCTGATCGAGAAATGGGAGAAGCGGGGAACATTTGTTGTTGACGGATCGTTTGCGGGGTATCGCGAATGGAATATGTTCTGCAAGCCCGAACGTATGGACGAATGGTATACTGAAAACAATGCCCGCGGGCAAGGAACACCTTTCCCCAGCCTTCCCTTCAATAAAGCAATGGATATGGCGTATTGCATGTTGCAACTTTACGCCATCACCAGTGAAACTATATACAAGGAAAAGGCTGGAAAAATATTCAACAGCGTCAAGGCTGGCATGAATCCGTATAAAAATGCCTACACATGGAATTACTGGGAGCCGATTACCCCGGAAGATATAAATATATATTCCACCCGCAATGAACGTATCCTTTCGCATTGGGTAGGTACACATCCTTATCGTGATTACCAGGCCGGAGAAGTCGAAAAAATAGTGTATGCCTACAACATGGGTGTCACATTCACCGATGCGGATATCCGGCGCCTCATCAATACCAACCTTACTTTCATGTGGAATGGCGACCGGTTGAGTCCCGCATGGGCAAACTCAGACTCCAAACTGCCCGGCTACCAAAAAGCCCCTCCATCCGAAGCATATCCCACTACTGCCGGAACCTGTTGGGGCGTGCTTTCGCAATTCGATACCACCATCCTTTACCTGTCGACAACCGCCGATAAAAGGAAAATGTCACCCGGCGATACAAAAACGGGTGGCTTTGTCCGTAAATATGCACCCGGAACCGTGGTAGAAGAACCGGCCTGGATGAAAAATGTTGGCGAAAGCGCCGGGCAAACGGAAGCCATTGTGATCCCGGCGGTAGTTCCTGCCGGCGGAAATACGGTCATCTTGTCAAAGGCTTTGGCAGAAATGTCGCCAGTGGAAATCTCGGTTCGTCCATTGAAAGATGGCAAAGAATTACCCATCGTTATACAGCAAATGGGCAACGGCATCCAACTATTCCATGTCTGGGATGGAAAGATCAATGGGATACGCACTCCGGGCGAATATGTGATTATCTGGAGATACCGTGGCGGCGAACGCGCTTACCCGGTGACATTATACTAATATGAAAGTGATTTCACATATCATCCTTTAATTCCTTATATATTCAATTGCCTTTTCAATAAGGACATCCTTTTTATTCTTGATATCTTCTACGGTTGGTCGTACTTCGATATCAATTTTTACACCGGTTCGCTGGCATTGTCCCCAGTTCGGATAATAAGCGCCAAGCACCGTGTAGCCAACCGCCATGCCGTCATATGGCATGTTGAAACTGGTGGCATTGCCGTCGGCTCCGGATGTTTGGCTACCTATGACAGCCGCATTTGGAGCATTACGTAAAGCAATGGCTGTCATTTCGCCCAGACTCTGGGTTCCTTCATTGACCAATACGGCAACTTTACCTTTGAAATAATCAGGGTTCTTATACCCAATAGGGCATTCGTTATATTTTTTATAATTTCCGGGATACGATAATATTTGGGATGAAAACCAAAGATTAATGGCCGTATCGGGCAACAATATTTCTGTTAGTTTGAAAAAAGAAAAGAAATCCCTCGGGTATTCCCGCAAATCAAATACGATTCCTTTGGCATCCATATTGTCCTTTATGATGGTTACCAGTTCCGTACTTTGCATGCGCCCTACATTCAGGAATACAATATCTTTATGTTCTTTTTTGTATTCGTCCATCGTTTTCCGGAGAACCGATACAGCACTTCCGGATCTCAGTTCAACCGGGATAATTTTCCCGTCGCGTTCGATCTTTATACTCAACGGCAAACTGTTGTATGCCAGGATGTACCCGCGCATATTGCGTGATAAGGACGCGGGGTTCGATGCTGTTGTATAAGGGGCAAGGTCTTCCATGATCTTTTTTACCGGTTTCCCTTCCACTTCTGTAATAACATCACCTGCATTAAGTTCGGGATAATCAGTGAAAACTACTATTTTGCCTTCGGCAGATTCTGTTAATCCAACCGGTAATCGCTTTTGCCTGAATGCTGCGGCAGGAGTCCCTTCAAGTGTTCCATTAAACATTAATCTTCCATGTGAATCGTTGATCTCGGCTGTCAACATATATAATGTAGCATTGAAATCCGCTTCGGATTCGGGTTTTAAAAATTTGGGAAGATATGTTGGCAGCACATCAGTCCAGGCGTGATCGGTTAAATACTTATAAGGGAAATTGTATTCCATTACATTCCAAAACCGGAACAGGGTGAGAAGCCGAAATCCCTGGTCGCTCCATGATACCTGGTATGTCTTTTCCGCCCTGAAATTCCTGTCGCGTGCTCCTCCCCGGAAAGGGATCACATAATAATTCACTTTATCGGGCCGATCGGCATTTTTTATTTTGTTCAATTTATCAATTACTTTCTGATCGAACATTTGTTTGTCATTCAGCCAGTTCAGGTCAATATAGCACGAATATAGTTCCGGATCGTTGATCACGTATTCCTTTGTGTTAAAATCCCCAAGTCCATCGATAAAATTAATCAATATTCTATTCAATTCCTTATTATTGGATGCTTTAGCAACGGAAGGCATGATCCGAAACAACTCGAAATCCCAGTTTTTATCGCCATCAATTACCGCAGGATGGTAATATTTAAGGAATCCCCATACCCGGCCCAAGATATCCAGGTTTTTTGCCATCTGGGGCGTAAGTTCACCAAAATTGATTTTCGAGCCGGATTCAAATTCCTTATCTTTTTCGGCCGGATATTGTGTCTTGATGAAATTATACACTGGTGATGCATCAACTTTAATATCCCAATCATCAATCCAAACATTCGAAATATCTTTTGTCGATATCCCGAAACGGATTTCTTGTATCCCATTTTTTAGTTTGGCCTTGATGTTGAAACTTTGCCAGTCATTTTTTCCTTCTAATCCCGTAAGGATGAGTGTATCGGGAATAGGAGGACGTTCTACGGACTCGTACCTGTCTTTTTGAAGGATATACAGATATAATTTTCCGTTGGATGCTCCTGCATACCTGAATTTTCCTGAAAAATTCAAGCTGTCGCCCACGATTCTCGCCGCATCCGTATAATAATATGCCCCGGCTCCCTGCATTAATTTCAATGAATATTTGCCCTCGGCTTTCACTATAGAATCCTTTTCAGTGTTTCCGATTGCAATCCATTTCGTAACCCACGGTGATTTAGCCGAATACGGGTTAATGGCCGCATCTGTTTCAAACTTCATCTCCTTCAATATATACTTATTTTCGGGCCGATCCGGAATCTGGGAGATAGTATTCTGGGCATGAAATTGGCAACATGCCAGGATAAGTAATAGAATGCCAAATATTTTTTTCATGTGAAATGGTTTTTAGCAAAAATAGTAGAAAATAACGCAATTGACAACAAACGAATCAGATATTTGTACATAAAAGATACAACTGTTTATATAATGTTGATTTTCAAACAAAGAATAGTATGACCATGTTATTTTTTATGTATTTTTGCTTTCATGATATTTCTGAAATTCAAAAATACCTTCCTTGTCAATATGGTATACATCAAATCTTTCAGTGATTTTTGCAACGGAATGTCTGCGGTGGAAATATCGGGCAAGGAGTTTCCTGTAACCAATATAATTTAATAGTATTCGATATGAAAAGATGGTTCTTATTTTTATGTATTTCCCTGTTTATTGTTTCTACACAGTCGCAACAAATAACCCCGGCGACAGCACTTGACAGTTATCTTCACAACAATGATCCCACATGGGCATGGGAAGTGAGGGATAGTTATGCTGTGGAAGGGACGAAGGCGTATTCTATATTCTTCGTTTCACAAAAGTGGCAAGGAATCCTATGGAAACACGAGTTAATTGTATTCGTTCCGCAAAAGATCGGTTACGATGGCGCGTTGCTGTTTATTACCGGGGGTTCGGAGAAAGACGGCATTCCAAATATCGCCGGGCAGGACGACGGAACCAGTCGCTTCATGGCCACGGTTGCCAAGCAGAACAGCGCCGTTGTTGCGTTGTTGCGCCATGTGCCATGCCAGCCTTTATACAACGGTTTATACGAGGATGCGTTGATTTCATACACCTTGAACGAGTTTCGTAAGGACAAGGACTATTCGTGGCCGTTGCTTTTCCCGATGACCAAGAGCGCTTGCAAAGCAATGGATGTGGTACAGGACTTTTCGAAGCAGGAATTGAAAACCGACATCACCCGGTTTGTAGTGTCGGGTGCATCCAAACGCGGCTGGACAACATGGTTGACAGGCGCTTCGCAGGACAAGCGCGTAGTAGCGATTGCTCCCATGGTCATTGATATGCTCAATATGCCTGCAACCCTTGAATATCAGAAGACATTGTACGGCGAATACAGCGAACAGATCAACGATTACGTAAAACTAGAGATACCGCAGGCTATCAAAAGTGAGTTTGGGAGCGCCATTGTCCAGATGATCGATCCGTATTCATATCGTGCAAGGCTCACTATGCCCAAGATGCTTTTCATGGGCACCAACGACGAGTATTGGACGATTGACGCTGTGAAGCACTACATCGATGACATTCCCGGCAAGAATTTCCTGCATTACGTGCCGAATGCCGGGCACAATCTGGGAACCAAAGTTCAGGCTATGGGTGCTTTAAATGCATTTTTCGGGTTAACCCTTGCCAAAAAGGAATACCCTGTTTGCGAATGGACTTTGACCGGGAAAGGCAAAAACATTACCCTTGAGGTGAAAACTTCTCCCGATCAGCTGGTCAACGCCATAGTTTGGAGTGCCGAATCGGATAGCCGCGATTTCAGGAAAGCTAACTGGGCCGAGGCTGATATTGAGTTTAAAGGTAAAGATAAATCCGTAGCCAAGGCGGTTTTGAAATACCCCAAAAAAGGATTTGTGGCCTTCTACGTCGATCTGGTGTATGCAAATCCCAACGGTGGACAATATTCGGTGAGTACCCGTACTTACGTGGCCGATAACAAACAGGTATTTATAAAATAATTGAACGGACAGGATTATGATGGCATCCATCCGGGTTATGAATTTCCGGAAACGGATGGAACAAACCAAACGTTGAAATTGTTTTTTTTAGATAAGATGGGATATATTTGTACACATAATATTATACGGACAAATTTTGAATTCATACAGATATGGCTTTTATAGACTATTATCAGATACTTGGCGTAGATAAGAATGCTTCGGAGGCGGATATCAAGAAAGCTTACAGGAAATTGGCGCGGAAGTACCATCCTGATATGAACCCCAATGATCCGGAGGCGCACAAGAAGTTTCAGGCACTCAACGAGGCCAATGAGGTGTTGAGCGATCCCGAGAAACGCAAGAAATACGACCAGTACGGTGAACACTGGCAACATGCCGACCAGTATGAAGAAGCACAACGTAACCAGTCGCAATATGGCGGGAAAGGCGGTGATTTTTGGTCAGCAGGTGATTTCTCAAGTTTTGGTGGAGGAAGTGGTACCGAAGGATTTTCTGATTTCTTTGAATCGCTTTTCGGTGGAGGTAGGAGAAGTGGACGTAGCGGTGGGTTTCGTGGGCAGGATATTCAAGCAGAACTTCATCTTGGCCTGCGTGATGCTGCGCAGACACACAAGCAAACGCTGGAAGTAAATGGCAGGAAAATCCGTATCACTGTGCCGGCCGGGATTGCTGACGGGCAAGTAATCAAACTGGCTGGTCAAGGCGGTGCAGGAATTAATGGCGGACATGCAGGCGATCTGTACATCACTTTTCGTATCGCCGAAGACCCCGAATTTAGACGTTTAGACGACGACCTGTATATAACGGTTCCACTTAACCTTTATACGGCCGTGTTGGGTGGTGAACAAACTGTGAGCACGCTCAACGGCCAAGTAAAGGTGAAAATAAAACCCGAAACACAAAATGGAAAAAAAGTCAGGTTAAAAGGGAGGGGATTTCCTGTTTACAAACAGGATGGACAATTTGGCGACCTGATCGTCACCTTCAGCATCCTGATACCTACCGATTTGACCGCCAAACAAAGAGAATTATTCACGGAATTATCCAAATCATAACATTTTGAGCCATGCAAACCGAATTAATAATAGTGAGCGAGTATTGCCATAAATGTGGTATAGAAACGTCATTTGTAGAGTTGCTGGCCGAGGAAGGCCTGATCGATATACAATTTGAGGAAGGTATACAATATCTTATAGCGACTCAGTTACCCAATTTGGAGCGTTACACCCGGTGGCATTACGACCTGTCTATCAATGTTGCCGGTATAGATGCAATCCGTCACTTGCTGGCACGGATGGACAGCATGCAAAAAGAAATATATTCCTTGAAGCAGCAGTTGACCATATTATCGAATCCTTAGATTATCCGGGGAACAAAATCATAGCAAAGGTGATCATTTTTCTTTTAATTTTTCATTGTGTGCGCACACGAAATGACAAAATTTAAATGTGCGCGCACACATTTTTTCGTTTCGTAAATATTTTTTGCCGTGTGCGCACACGAAAATTATCAGGTATATATCATGTTGTTTTCGAGGATTTAAACAGCCAATATTCATAGTATCATGATTATGTTTTGATAAAAACCCTTTTATTTTATCAATAACTTAATTACATTTGCCCCTGAAATGAATTAGAAATAGGATGGAAAAGCAAGTGGAGCACGAAGGAATTGTTGCTTCGATCAGCGGTGATACCATGATCGTGCGCATTGTCGCCTCCTCTGCATGTAGCGGTTGTGCTGCCAAAGGTTATTGTACGCCATCCGAAAACAAAGACAAGGATATCCGTGTTGATGGTTTTTTGGGCCATTTTGTTTTAGGGGAACGGGTAAAGGTCATTATGCAGCAATCTTTAGGGCTCCGGGCGTTGTGCATCGGTTACATCATCCCTTTCGTGGTGGTGCTGGTAACTCTGTTGGTCGTATACCAAATCACCGGGAATGAACTTGCAAGCGGACTGTCGGCATTATTGATATTGGCCCCATACTATTTGATCATTAAATTATTGAGTCGAAAAATTACTAAAGCCTTCGGGTTTACTGTTCAAAAAATAAATGTTGCATGAACATCATCTTGTTTACAATCATGGTATTAGTGGCTGTGGGTGTTGTATCCGCCGTCATTTTGTATTTTGTAGCGCAAAAATTTAAAGTATACGAAGATCCGCGCATCGACACGGTTACGGAAGCCTTGCCTGCTGCTAACTGCGGCGGGTGTGGCTATGCCGGATGCCGCAATTTTGCCGAAGCGCTGGTGAAGGCCGATGACCTCTCGCCGATGTTCTGCCCCGTGGGCGGCAACACCGTGATGATGAACGTGGCGCAGATACTTGGCAAAGCGGTAGACACCAAAGATCCGTTGGTAGCGGTGGTGCGTTGCAGTGGCTCGTTCGAACATCGTCCGCG
>JAVBSH010000140.1:0-32165 GCA_031547085.1 Bacteroidales bacterium | reverse complement strand
ATACTTTTTTGATATGAATTTTAATCAGTTAATAATCAATAAATTTGTAAAAGAGGGTGAAAAAATAGTGAATCTCTGAATTTCAAAAATCAGTCCATAAAAATTACTTTAAAAGGATTTAGGGGTTTTTAGAGGTTCCCTTGAGAAAATAATACGCTGGCTACTACCTTTGACAAGCTTATTGCTATACGTAACAACCATACGAATCAGCATGTTCTTATCTATTAATTTGCCCTTTTCTCTTTGCTTGGTCAATTCAAATGTGACACTTCGTTTTATATTCATTTCAAAAATTTATTTACGCAAATATATACGCAAAAATATTTATATGCAAATAAATTATTTGATATTTTACTTTATTGTCAATTTATAAAATACTGTAATTCATAGTTATTTAGATATTAAATGATATTATTTGATTTTATAGGTATGATTCCCATACGGACTACCAAAAGCCTGATATTCGTAAAATATCAGGCTTTTTTGTTTGTAAGAACGGAAAAGGTTACGGAATCAACACCCGACTTTGCACCCCAAAAGTAAAGTCGGGTGTTTTTATTTTATGGATATCGGATATATAGTCCAAAATATCTCCACCTGCCCCATATTAATGTACGTCACGGCTTCATGCCGACCAAGCTCACGGGTCCGCCTGATCTGCAGGGCGGGTAGGGTACGGGTACGTGCGTGGCGATATCAACTGCGGGATGAAACAAAGTAGATGCTTTATTCGTATAAGCTTAAGGAATAAATTTTTAATAAAAGATAAAATGAAATGTCCATGCACCAATGTGCACCAACCGTAATGATTATTTATGGACATTCCATTTGACCTTAAAAAATAAAATTATAAACAAATGAAAATCAAAGGTGGAAACCGATTATATGATTTGAAATCCAAACGTCGGATCATCGGAAGAGCATTGATGTTAGCGGTTGGCGTAACTTTTGTATTGGCTTCGTGTGATGATTCTCCCCCGCATCTCTCAGCTTCCGCAATAACAGTTACTATTGACGCTTCTCCTGCCGAAGAACCTACTGTTGATATTTCGGCCAATGTTGCATGGCGCGCCAAAGTAAAAGAAACCGGCAACTGGCTTAGTTTAAGTCCTTCAGCTGGAAGTAGCGATGCTACGATAACTTTGGTTACCCAGGAAAACACAACCGTCGATGAACGTAACGCCATCATTGTATTGGTGGGCGAAGGTGTTGATTCGGTTGTAATAGAGGTAAGCCAGAAACCCGGAATTGATGTGGCTACCATGATGGACGACGACAAGTTCAGGGAATATTGCATCGAAGAGTTTGACACCAAACCCAAAGACGGTAAACTTAGTATTGCGGAAGTGAATTATGTAACCGACCTGGATGTGAAGGATAAAGGCATAGCTTCGCTTACAGGGATAGAATATTTCACTGCACTAGAGATATTGGATTGTTCTTTCAACGAAAAGATGACCAATATTGATATCAGTAAAAATTTGGCACTGACAGATTTGATTTGCAGTAACGACGACCTGTCCAATCTCAATATGAGTCTGAATACAAAATTAGCCAGATTGGAATGCGGTAACAATCAATTGTCTAATATTGATGTAATGAACAATGTGTTGCTAAATATCTTATGGTGTGACAATAATCTTCTCACTAATATTGACGTAAGTAAAAATCCGGAGTTGTTGTATTTACATTGTACCGAAAACAAGCTTTCCACACTCGATGTAACAAAAAATACGAAACTGGTGGATTTATGGTGTAGCGGTAATCTTCTTACCACACTTAATTTGGATCATAACCCGGATTTAAGGTACTTTTATTGTGTATCCAACAAATTTGTGACTCTCGATATCAGTAAGAATACAACGTTGGGCAATGCTGGACAATTTGATAGCCGGGGCAATAACCTCCTGACCACCATTAAAGTCTGGCAAAGTTTCGACATTACAAATCCTCCAAACTCTTTTTACAAGCCTGACCAGGCACAATATGTGAAATAAGGTTAAGGCTCAGCGGGAGGTTCTATCCATTCGTAAGCGCCCAAGTCGGGTGCCGGGCCAATGATGCGGTCGTTTCCGTCAAGATCTTTCGTAACCGACGCTCCTATGGCAGCATTTCCTGCATCCCTGGCTTTCGAATCCTCGCTTAAACGGAAGTTACCTTTGGACGGCGCTACGAACAGAGGGTCGGTATTAGTCATCACATTGATAAATACTGGAGAATCATTTTTCTCCGTCGTCCGTAACAGGCAGTAGTCAAACAGACAATCGGTATTGTCTATGGATAGTTCTCCGCTCAATGTCCCGTAGATGATACTGTTCCCAAAGAAAACATTTCCCGGGATCTTTCCTACAATTGGATTTTCTGCCGTTTCGGGATATGTATTACTGATTGTCAAAGCCGAATTCGCTTTCCGACGGATATATGTCGAATAACCATTGGCAATGGAACAATATACAAAACGGGATGTTCCGCCGCAAAATAGCCCTGTTGTATATGATCCGCAATTAGCAACAACACAATTGGTCGCATTCACATCCGAAGCAAAAGCTAATAGCCCCGAATGCGACATGTTCATGATGATAGCAGCATCTAGCGTAAGAGCCGGAACTTGCTCATATGCAGGATTTCCGAACAGAATACCATTGGTTCCATTGCGAATCTCCGTATAACGCAATATATTGTCGCGGCTTGCCGTTCCGAATATGATACTTCCCCACTGTCCCGGAATGTCCCGGTAAAGCTTTTCCAAACGGTCGCTTGTAAAAATAACCGGATTATCCGCTTCGCCTTCCGTAATCATTGAGCCTTTGACATAAATATCGGCTTCCTTGTGCAGATAAATATGCACACCTGCACGGATATGCAGTGTTTCCAAAGTATCGACTGTCAACCGGCCATATATAAGGTATGGCTTTACGCCCGACCACATCTGGCTTTGGATGGTCTCGTTGCGGAGTATGAACACATCCTGTCCGTAAGCTTCCAGCACAACATGTTGCCGGTTGGTATTGGTCTCGAAAAGGACAGAATCGTAAATGACCACAGGCAGGTCGCTGCTTTGCGGATCGACGGTTACTTCCAGGAAGATGTACATGCTGTCTTTTGCTGCGATTTCCACATCAGTGGCACTTTCAGCCGACAAACCGTCGATATTGATCCGGAAAGGAGAATAATGTCCTCCCGCCAGGGTAATGTTGGTACGGATGGCTTGTTTGTTGGGATTGTGTACCACCAGGCGTTTGGTAGCCGAGCCAAGTGTGGTAAATACAGTATCGAACCGGACAGTATCTACTGGGAATGCCAACCGGCAAGCAGGGTTGGTGGTGATATCATTCCTGGAACAGGAAAAAATGAAAAGTAGTAAAATAAGGCTCCACCCAAATCCTCCCTCAACTAAGCGCAGTGGTCTCACGCAATTGAATGGGGAGGCCCACCTGAATGACTTAGTCGGGCAGGGAGATGTTGTTGTATACCGTACAGTAGGTAAAATATTAAAATTGTTATCGATACGTGACGGGCATCGAGTGTCCGCTACAGCCATTGTGCAGCAGGCACTCCCTCTCTTTGGGAGAGGGGGCTGGGGGGTGAGGCTAAATAACATAATCGGCTAATTCATCAATCAGGAATCCTTCGACAGGCCGCAGGATCAAACGGACATCAATATGTCCGGCAAGTTTTTGCAGCAAATCGAAGTGGATGCGTTCGATCCCCATCGCTTTCACAAAAGAGGGCCGGTAGGTATTGACGCGAAGTGCATGGAATTTATCCATCCCTTTTAAGGGAATATCTTTTATTCCGTTTTCAGTATGTTTCCCAAGAATGTATATGGCTTTGGAAGGCAGGGCTTCGGACAGGAAAGCGTCGTGTTCGGGATAACCGTATTTTCCGGCGTGATTTCCAAGCGGCCGCGCAATGGATATATCACGTTTTAATTGTTGCACGGCATCGCTGCACAACTTAAGTTGCGGCATACCAGGGTTAACAACCGGTTTTGCCCCATCGGAAAACGAAATGGCGCTAACATCATCGGCCAACATCCGGTAACCACGGGAAACCAATGCTGCTGCAAGTGTAGACTTACCGATGCCCGACGGCCCCGAAAAAGTAACAGCCTTTCCATCAATGCAAATCGAGCTGCCATGGAACGGTAATATTCCACGCTGATGCAACATAGCGCCCATCGCTGAACCCAGCAGGTATAAGCGAACATCATCAGGGGAGGTATTTTCGCAGGCATCGACTGTAATAGTCTGCCCGTTCTGTATCAGGAAGCGTGCTACACCATCTATTTTCAGGAGTATTTGTTGTTGTCTCCCCTCTATCCAATTACCAAGCTGCATAGCATCGTCCAAGTGTCCGGGAACCGATCCCCAGCATACCTGAACGTCAACTGCGGTTTGCATCGCAGCCGGCATCAACTCGGGACATTCGAGCTGCGATTCGATGATCAGTCCAAAAGTTTGGTAAAAAAAAATCAAGGCAGACTATTTTTATCCTTAAAAAACAAGGACAAAGATAGTTTTTCCATTTGAATTTGGATTTTACTCTTTCGGATGATCCATCCGCCCGATGAACAGGATCACTCCCGTACTTTTTTCTTTGATCAGGTATACAAATGGCCGGTCAGCATAGAACCTGACAGGTCCACCACCTGGATATGCGGTATCAAGGACTTCAACAGAAGTGATTGCAGCAGCTTCGGTACCTTCTTCATTTACTTCGACAAAGGTCTTATGTCTCACTTCTGAGACACACAGTCTGGAATTATCCGCGATGTTGTTCAGATATCCTGTCTGGAAAATAGATTTCATGCCTATGTCTTTCAAGGGATTATTCAGGCTGAATTCACATTCCTGTTTGAACCTCGGAAATTTCAGGCGCACATTGGTATCATACAATCCGGCCAATACCTTTTCCCAGCTTCCATGATCGAAATATTCGACCACTGAGCCCAAATCATTGCCTTCTGCGGGAAGAAGCACTACCATACTGAATGCTTGGTTTCCATAAGGCATTTCCACACATTGCAATTTGTCATTGGCATAATATGGTAAATCAGTTGTTTGTTCCATCATGGAAACATTTGTTTGCGAACCGTCCTGTAAAGTAAACTTTGCTGTTTTAGTATCTTTTTTATCGAACTGGAATTGCCACTTGCTTTTGAAGTACACGGCATTGATCAGGTACATGACAGCATCGCCGGGTATCTGGTTGATAATTTTGTCGATTTTGTTATTGGTATTTTTAGCACACCAATTATTGATGATGTCTACCGATGCCGGCGCTCCAAAATCAAGTTCCCGTACTTCTGCATCGTAGTATTTTTGGTTAATGTCGAAGAAGCTCTGCTTAACGGGATAATCCTTTTTAAACCAAATAGAATTTGCGATCATCAGGGTTGTTAACGGATCGATGTTGAGCAAAGCCTGCGAAATTTTTTGATAATACTCATTGATTTCCTCATCGGAAAACCCTGACATATCAAGCGCTTCGGCCATCTCGGTACGGGCATTACCCGATGTGCCGTTGTAAAGCATTCCCATTGCCATGGTGATACTCAACGGCGACACAAAGGCATTCGCTCCATCATCCGACATGGCTACCTGTTGAAACAGGCGAAGAGCAAAAGCGTTATCGCCCGATACCTTTTCCGATTGTTTGATACTCAGCTCAATCGGTTGGGATGGTGTTACTGGTTCATCGGATTCGTTGTTGTCTTTTTGACATGCGGTACCCAGCAATATACATGCAACTAAAGAATAAAAAATGTGTTTTTTCATCTTTATGGATTTTGAGGTGAATACAGATGCTATTTCAGTAATAAGATGCAGATTTGTCAAAAACGCTGCATGGGAAACCGGAAAAATTACAACCGTCCCGATAAATAGTTGTAGTCCGAAAGGATTCTTTGTAAGTATATCAAGTCGTGTGCGTCCGATTGTGTTTGGGTGATCTCTTTCACCTTATCGGCCAGACGTTTCAATCCGGATTTGTTACGTAGTGTAGCAGGATTTGCAACAATCTGTGCAATTAGTGCAGCATCGTAGTCGCTGAGAAGAGTGGCCGTATCATAGGTAACCCGGTACCCGGAGTCAAGGCTCGGTATTGTTGCCAGCTGGGCTTTGTTTTTGGTGCGCACCACACAGGTTTTAGCTGCCAGATCGCCCAACCGCTGGCATTTCTCGGTAAACATCATGCAAACAATGGCTATACCAACAAAATTATCGATCAATCGGAAAATCCAACGGAGAAAATAATCGAGAAAAGAAGGTACTGTGCCGTCGATTTTCGCCACACGAACGGACATGATACGTTTGCCCACGCTTTGCCCATTGAAAAGCAATTCGCACAGTAAAAAGTAAAACATAATGGGGCCGCCGACAATGATGGCCAATGGTATCGAAAAGTTCAAATTCAATTTACCGATGATATACAGCCACAAAAGCGCCCATCCAATTTGCAACAGCTTGTCGAGCGCGGCTGCCACCATACGTTCGCCCATGCTCGCCGTTTCATATTCCAGTTTGATGTTCTGGGTGGTTTGTATTTCGATGTAAGACATTGGTTAAATCGAGAATGGAAATTAAGAATGGAGAATTGTAATGTTTTCGTTCCTCACTTCTTTACGCTTCATTTTTTATGTTTTTCCGAAGTTCGCCTGCAAATTTGTGTATAGCCTTGGTATCTTTTTGCCGGATCATTTCCGTCAGGGCTGTGAGTTTTTCGCTGATCCGTTCAATTTGTGGCAATGTGTATGGATTCAAGAGGATTTCGCTCAACAGGTAATCATTTTCTGAAAGCAAACCCTGTGCAATGGCCAAATGTTTCTTGAAAGTGGTTCCCGGTGCTTCCTGGTGTTTCATGCAGGCGGCAAACACCATCGTTGATGCGAAGGGGATAGACAGTGAATAAGCCATTGTTTTATCGTGTTGCTCGAACGAATATTCGTAAATATTGAGATGGAGCGATCTGTAAAAACTATGGAAAAACTGTTTGCCTTCCTCGTCGCTTTCGGCAATAATGACAGCGCTTTGTGAACTCAATTCCTTAAGGCTTGCGAATGTGGGACCAAACATAGGATGTGTCGATACGAAACGACGGCCAACACTACGATAATAATCGTACAACCCATTCTTCACTGAGGTAATGTCCGAAATAATACAATTCTCGGGCAGATAGGGCAAAATGTCATTAAAAGCGGCCACCGTATATTGCAAACTCACAGCATTAATCACCAGTTCGGGGGCAAAAGCATTGATCTGGTCGAAACTGACAAAACGATGTGTATTGAAGAAATAACGCAATTTATGCTTGTCGGTATCGTATACGGCTACATCATGCTCCAGACAGAGCGATTCGACAAACCATGCGCCCATGTTTCCCGCTCCAATCACAAGAATTTTCATCTAAAAATACTTTTACAAAAATGAAATGCAAAGATACGCATTCCTCATAACAGTTGTCTTTTTACATAAAAATATCTGATTCACAATATGTGGCTGACGAATCAGACTCATACCAGGCTCATTTAATAAATAAACATGTGTCAAAGATTAGTTTATTATTGCCCGATAAGATACCAAGGTGTATTAACTAAACATGAGGTGTAGTTTGCAAAAACTACACCTCATGTGGATTTTCAATTATTCAGGCATTATACCCGGCAATCATTTATTTCATTTTTACAACAGCGGGCGGTGTATAGCCTTTCACCATCGACTCTTCGGGCCAGTAGGCACGCAACAGGAACCCGAATTTATCGGCAGGTATAGGAAGCCAGTTGGAGGCTTTATCACCGTCGGGTTTCTTATTTTGCAGGTAAATGGTCAATGAACCGTCCGAATTGATTTTCAGATTTTTATTCTTAGTTCCCACCGAATAAATCTTTTCAGGATTCTGGTAGAAAAAGTGGTTTTGATCATACACCGTAAGCGACCAGAATCCTTTCACTGCAGGCATTATTTCTTTAGAGAACGTAATGGTATAATTGCCCTTACCATTCAATTCTTTTCCCTCGCTGTCGAGATCCTGGTTATAGTATATTGTTTCTTTCGGCTGATTGACAAAAATATTGGCGCGTGCCGAAGCAGTACGGCTCAGGTAATCGGTTCCGAAAGCAGCACCGTTTTTAGTCGTGTTCCAGTAATTTCCGACAGGTACGCCTACATTTTTAAACTGACGCAGCGGTTCTATCAATTCTTTTTCGGCATCCTGAGCCGCTTTGATTAGGGTGGCTTTCAACTCCTTGTCTTTATTTACAGCTTCCAGCACGGAATTGTACCAGGCATACAGCATTTCTTCGCCTTTTAGCGGTGGAACTTCTTTCATAATGGTCGGTAACTCGTCAAAGAACTTTTCGGGGATCACGAAAGAAACTTCTTTACCACCGCCGCTTTTATTTGCATCGGGAAAAGCAGGCGTTTTCGACCAGTCTTTTGTTTTCATTTTACCATCGTACTGCGCCAAGGGATACATCATTACCTGACTGATGATTGGCTGGATGGCTGCTTTATCTTCGGGTGTACTGTTCATGAAAGCCCTCGGAATGACGACCACCATATTGGTATTGGAACGGATCACTTCCGTTATTCCCTGTGGTGCCTCACCTTTCCAATCGGGGCCGACAATCAGGTAAAACCCGCTTTTACTTCCGTACATGGCTCCTAAACCACCGATTCCATCGGTACGCTGGTTTACCATTTGTACCAGCCAGAAGCGGTTGCCGAAGTCGGGTACCTGTAATACAACGGGGCTTTCGTTCAACATCCCGATACCGAAACCATATACCACATCCTGGTTAGGACAGGCTACGTAACGTTCGGCAGGAGTAATATAATCGGACAGCATACATAGTTGTCCGACAGGTGCTACGGGTACTGCACCTCCGTTCAACCCCGGTTCGGGGACCTGGCGCATCACCAAAACACGATTATGCATGTTCACCATTGGCCAACCCCAGAAATACATCTGCTTACCTACCTGATAAACATATTCTTTAGTCATCACTGTTCCCGGCATCGGATCCGGAACAGGCGCTTGGACGGCTACGGTTGAGTCTTTCACTTCCATCGCAATATTTTGGTTCTGATTTTGCTTACCGCTGCATGAAGCAAGCATGATCACGATCATCAGAAAGACTGATATTCTAAATTTGAAGATTGTTTTCATTATATATATACTGCAAAAAATGATATGATTATATTTTAAGTTTGATAACTCTTTTTCAACCAACATATAAAGGAAATAAATTCCATTCAACAGTTATTAAAAGAGTTTTACAGATAATAAAACAGCAATAAAGAAAATTTGTTTGATCAATTATTTTTGTGATTGTCGGATTTGATGCCTAAAGAAGTCTCCTTCCCTTCCTTTTGTATTGTGCCTGCAAAGCCGTCATGTCAACTAAAAAATTGTTAAGAAATAAGTATGACAAATAGAAAACTTCTCAGTGATTTTCAGTGAGCCCTCAGTGGTTCTCAGTGTAACTCAGTATCATGAATCGGTTACACTGAGAAAAATGGAGTAATTATTCTTTGACAAATCCTAAGCAAACGAGCCTGTCAGATCCTTTCGCATGGAGACATCTTTTAAGTAAGCGACATTGGTGTATAGAATGAAAAACAAAGCGGAATAACAGGAGTATTTACTGTAAAACTTACAGTAATGAGAAAAAATCATTCGATGTATCCGAAAAGATTTATATTTTTGGAGCGGAAAATTATTTTTATTAAATCTTAAATTACTTTTTATGTTTAAAAATCATCCCAAGGGGCTTATCGGAGCAGCTCTTGCCAATATGGGCGAACGATTTGGTTTCTACATCATGATGGCCATCTTGTCATTGTTTCTCATGTCGAAATTTGGTTTGGAAAAGACACCTGCTACGGTTATTTATTCCATATTTTATGCATTAATCTATTTGCTTGCCCTTGCCGGCGGGTTTATTGCCGATAAAACTAAAAAATACAAGGGAACTATTCTTGCAGGGTTGGTGTTGATGACCATAGGATATGCATTAATTGCCATCCCGACGCCGACTCCTGTTCCAAACTTTCCGCTGTATCTTACGTTGACTTGCCTGGGATTGTTTGTTATTGCATTTGGTAATGGCTTGTTTAAAGGCAATCTACAGGCTGTAGTTGGCCAGATGTACGACAACCCCCAATATTCTGCCAAAAGGGATAACGGATTTCAATTGTTTTATATGTTCATCAATGTAGGTGCGTTGTTTGCACCCCTTATTGCGGTAGCTATCAGGAACTGGTGGGTGGAACACAATGGTTTCACTTATGATTCGGATCTCCCGGCACTTTGTCATCAATTTTTGAAAGGGACCATCACACCCGAAGCATCACAACGCTTTACAGAATTGTCTACCACGGTTAGTGGCGTCGCTCAAACCGATTTGTCAGCATTTGCCAACAAGTACTTGGACGTTTTCAATACCGGATTCCATTATGCTTTCGGAGCGGCTATCGTGGCAATGCTCATTTCATTTACCATCTACATTACCAATAAGCAAAAACTTCCCGATCCTGCACTAAAGGTAGCACAAAACAAAGGTGAAGCTGCACATGTAGCCGTTGAACTGGATGCAAAGGAAATTCGTCAACGTTTTTATGCATTATTTTCAGTGTTTGCCGTAGTAATATTTTTCTGGTTCTCTTTCCATCAAAATGGAGTTACACTGACGTTTTTCGCCAATGATTATACCGATTTGAGTATGATCAATATTAATTTAGGTTTTACTAGCATCAAGGGTGCGGAGATATTCCAGTTTTTCAATCCGTTCTTTGTCGTATTCCTTACTCCAGTGGTTATTGGATTTTTTGGTTGGTTGAAAGCTCGTGGTAAAGAACCGTCCACTCCACGGAAGATTGCTATCGGTATGGGAATTGCCGCTTTGGCATTTGTAGTGATGTCAATCGGTTCATACGGTTTACCCAATGCTGACGAAGTCAAGGCTATGGGCGGGTTGTCGGATTCCATGCGCGTAACACCATTCTTGCTCATCGGCACCTATTTCATATTGACAGTTGCGGAATTGTTTATCAGCCCACTTGGCTTATCCTTTGTGTCAAAAGTGGCACCTCCGCAATACCAGGGTATTATGCAGGGGTGTTGGCTAGGTGCTACCGCACTTGGTAACCAGTTGCTAATCTTTGGAACGATATTCTACGAAAATATTCCGATCTGGGCTACATGGTGTGTATTTGTAACAGTTTGCCTGATCTCGATGTTTACCATGCTTGGCATGCTGAAATGGTTGGAAAAAGTAGCCAAATAATGATTCATTATATGAGCTATAAGTAAAAAAAGCCGGGCTTTGTGTCCGGCTTTTTACTTAACAAGAAAAAATGTACTTTTGAAGTCAAAAAACACTTGAATATTATAAATCTATGCCCCCTATCCGTATTTCTGCTATTTCCTACCTCAATTCTTTGCCATTTGCCTGGTGTCTGGAGCACTCTGCTATTATGAACGAGATAGAACTGTCGTACGATATTCCGTCGCAATGTGCCGACAAGTTATTGGTTGATAAGGCCGATATTGGGCTAATTCCGATTGTGGAAACACTGCGGATGCCTGAACATCACATTGTTTCTGATCTGTGTATCGGTGCAGGCGATGCGGTGCGAACAGTGGTGCTGGCAAGCGAAACACCATTGTCTGGGATTTCAAAAGTTTATCTGGACAGTCATTCGCGTACTTCGGTGGCATTGGCGAAGGTGTTGGCAAAGCATTTTTGGAGGATAACACCGGACTGGATGTATTTTGCGGGTGACATAACTGCTTATCCCCGTGACGGGCAATCTGCGGCTGTAGTAATTGGCGACAAGGCTTTTGGAGTGCAGTCGCCGTATATTTACGATCTGGCTGTAGAGTGGCGTAAATTTAGTGGATTACCGTTCGTGTTTGCTTGTTGGGTGGCCAACAAGCCACTTGATGAAGGATTTACCAGCCGATTCAACGAAGCAATGACGGGTATGCTAAGTAATATGGATGCCATCGTGGATTATTATAAGGACAAAGCACCATCCGGAGTCGATTTACGCGATTATTGGACAAATAATATCAGCTATCCGCTGACAGACGATAAACGTAAGGGATTGGGGTTGTTCCTGCAATATGCCAAAGAAATGATCAATGGTTAATGATAATGATTAGTGAAAGTTCGATATTAGTTATTACTTTTGCGATTACACAATTGTTTTTCATTTCGATCAATGACAAAATACTCAGTTGAATTCCGCTTGTTTCCGGACTATTTCCGGATAGTGATGTTATGTTTCGTTTCTGTCTTGTGCCTGTCGTGTCTCCCGGCTAAAGCCAACGACAGCATTTCTACCGATAAGGTCGTTTATGTGTTCGACCTCAGGAAAGAAATAGGTCCCGCTACATGGCGTACCACCATGCAAAGTATAGACCATGCGGTAAATATCAAAGCAAAACTGATCATTATCCACATGAATACTTATGGTGGAATGGTGGATGCTGCCGATTCCATCCGTACCAAGATACTCAATTGCCCTATTCCCATTTATGTGTTTGTGGATAACAATGCTATTTCGGCCGGGGCGCTGATTGCTGTTGCCGCCGATAAGATATACATGCGCGATGGCGCCAGTATCGGTGCGGCTACCGTAGTACATCAAACCGGTGAAGCGGCCCCCGATAAATACCAGTCGTTCATGCGGTCGATGATGCGGGCTACAGCCGAAGCACACGGCAAGGATACTATTGTTATGGGGCGGGATACCACTTACCGTTGGCGACGCGATCCGCGGGTAGCAGAAGCGATGGTCGACCCAAGCGTCTTTATCAAAGGCGTGATCGACTCCACGAAAGTGCTAACCCTGACAACCGACGAAGCCATCAAACTGCGTTATTGTGAGGGCAAAGCCGAAAAGATTGAAGATATCCTGAAAGCAAACCACATTGCAGACTACAAGATGGAACGCCATGTACTGACGCCGTTGGAAAAGATTATACAGTTCCTGATCAATCCTTACCTGCAAAGTTTGCTGATCATGATCATTATTGGCGGCATCTACTTCGAGTTGCAGACACCGGGTATCGGGTTTCCGCTGGCAGCGGCTGTTATTGCAGCATTACTTTATTTTGCGCCACTTTATCTTGAGGGGCTTGCCAATCATTGGGAATTGCTGATTTTCATTACCGGACTGGCTTTGATTGGAATTGAGATATTTGCCTTGCCCGGGTTCGGGGTGGCGGGTATTTCGGGGATTATCCTGATGGTACTTGGTCTCAGCCTGGCAATGGTAGATAATCTTGTTTTCGAATGGGACTTTACTGCCGGGTTGGTAGCCGTTTTCAAATCTATCTGTATCGTCATCGGCTCGGCTGCCGCGGCACTAGTGCTTTCGATATGGCTTGGTAAGTCGTTCCTTGACAATCCGCGCTTGAAGCGGGTGATGCTCCAAGCCGAACAACGAAGTTCGGAAGGATATGTAAGTTTCGACGATTTATCCGGAATGATCGGCGTTACCGGAACAGCGCGTTCCATGTTGCGCCCTGCCGGAAAGGTCGACATCAACGGGAGACTGTACGATGCAATCTGCGAAATAGGTTACATTAATCCCGGCGAACAAGTAAAAGTGATCCGGTACGAAACCGGGCAATTATACGTCATCAAAACAAGTTAACACAAAGTATGACTTCCATTAGTATTCTCCTGGCAGCTGCCGCCAGTGCCGGTTTTTTACACACCATCTTCGGTCCCGATCATTACGTGCCGTTCATTATAATGTCCAAAGCCCGCAAATGGAGTCTTCGACAAACATTATTCACTACCGTATATTGCGGCCTAGGTCATGTGGCCAGCTCCATCATCATAGGATTTGTGGGAATTGCGCTGGGCTATGGTATTTCGCATATCGAAGGTGTTGAGTCGATTCGTGGAAGCCTGGCAGGATGGGCATTCTTCACCTTCGGTTTTGCCTACATGGCGTGGGGTATCTTCAAAGCTATTAAAAACAAGCCGCATACGCATACTCATTCACACGGAGGCGGCGAAATCCATGTACATGAGCATACACACCATACCGATCATGCGCATGTACATGCAAAAAGTACGCGATTACTAACTCCATGGGTCTTATTCATCATCTTTGTGTTAGGTCCGTGTGAAATACTGATCCCGTTGGTGATGGTTCCCGCGGCCAATCATGATACCAATGGAATTGTAGCCGTTTCGTTATTGTTTTCTGTTGTTACCGTACTGACCATGTGTGCAGCGGTGACGATTGGATATTATGGTTTCAAAGTTCTTCCCACAACAAAAATTGACCGTTACATGCATGCCATTGCCGGAGCAACCATCTGCCTGAGCGGTTTCGCAATATTGTTTCTGGATTTGTAAATAAAGAAATGAAGGGCCGTCCGAAAAATAATATCAATCCGTAATGGATTGTTTCAATTTGTCATGTTAGAAAGGCATAATATTTGCTCGTTAATCATCAAAAAACCAATAGTATGACAGTGCTGGAAAAAAAGAAGTTCAAGTTGATACGTGCAATCATGGATGACACGGACGAAAACAGGGTTGCAGAAATAGAACGTATGTATAAGAATCAGGAAAAACAATACTTACCTGAGCCATGTATGTATACTATCGAAGAAATACAGGCGGGTTTGCCAGAAAGGATTAAAGCACTCGAGGAAGGGAAAGGAATCCCGCATGAAAGCATCAAACGTAAAGTCGTATCATGAAGCTTGTATGGACGCCTGAATCTGTAAAAGATTTGGACAAAATTTACGATTATTACGCAACAAAGAGTCTCCGAGCGGCTGCCATACTGTATAACTCCATCATTGACGAGGCCGAAATATTAAAGAGCCAACCGTACATAGCTGCTATTGAGCAGTTATCAAACGAATTGCCACAAACGTTCCGATCCCTGCTTGTGTCAAAATGCAAGTTTAAAGTGATTTACTACGTCAAAGATGACGAAATTCACATTGTTTACGTATGGAATTGCAGGCAAAGTCCGAAAAAACTAAAAAAAAGATTATCAAAAATCAAAATATAGAAACCCTACATTTTGATAATTCCCCAAAATATAAAAACTTTGAAAAGGTCTTTAAATTGTCACTCATAACTCATTTATATAACGATTCTTTTTTTGATGAAATAGTCAACCGGCGCGGTACTTCTTCCGTAAAGTATGATGACTTGAATAAAATTTTCGGCGAGTCGGGTGTGATACCAATGTGGGTAGCCGATATGGATTTCCGTGTAGCCACAGAAATATTTGAGGCTGTCAAAACACGGGCGGAGCATGACATATACGGTTATACATTTCATCCGCAGTCATTTTACCAGTCGGCGGTCGATTGGGTGCAACGCCGCCACCAATGGACAATTCTCCCCGAATCGCTTTCTTTTTCGCCGGGTATTGTGCCCGCACTGAACATGTGCGTATTGGCATATACCGATCCGGGCGACAAAGTGGTGATCCAGACTCCGGTGTACCCACCGTTTTATTCTGCCATCAAAGACCACGGCCGCGAAATCATTAGCAATCCATTGGTGAAAACCGGGAACAATTATGAAATGGACTTTGACAATTTGGAAAGCGTTATCGACCGGCAAACCAAAATATTGATCCTGTGTCATCCGCATAATCCTGTTGGCCGGGTATGGACACGACTGGAATTAGAGCGTTTGGCTTCAATTTGCATTCGTCACCAATTGATCGTGATTTGCGATATGGTCCATTCCGACTTAATCCTTGACAGTCAACCGTGCCCTTCATTTGCCGACATTTCGCCTGAAATAGCCGCACTTACAGTATCGCTCATCGCGCCAAGCAAAACATTCAATACAGCCGGATTAAGTTCTTCGTTGATATTTACATCCAACCCAACCCTAAAAGATAAATTCGACAAAGTACGCGATGGCTTGCATATAGGATTGGGCAATGTTTTCGGGACGGTTGCCCTCGAAGCCGCTTACAGATATGGCGATGCCTGGTTGAACAGTCTTTTGAAATACCTCAATGCGAATTTTGACATCTTGGATGAATGGACGGCCCGTGCTCCTTATGTTCAGTACACCCGTTCGCAGGGAACTTACTTAGCATGGCTCGACTTTTCGCTGTCGGGTTTGTCGGGCAACGAATTGTACGATAGCGTCATACATCATGCAAAAGTAGGAATGAATAGAGGTTTGGAATTCGGCCGCGAAGGAGCATCGTTTATGCGGATGAACCTTGGTTGCCCGGCTTCCGTTGTCCGGAAAGCAATTCAGCAAATAGACGAAAGTTTTGAAGGGTTGGTGTAAAAAACATGATCGCATTGACGAAAACTATAAATTTGTGTATGTGTCGTCAATGCCGTGTACAAGACATCGTTGAGGTTGGTCGATAGCATCAGTCTATCGACAAAGTAACGACCCTGTCAATGACATATCCAAGTCCTTTCGTCGACGTGTCGAGCATCTTTCGAGGACACGTCAACGATCTTTCAATGACGTGTCCTCGATTACTCGTCGACACGTCATTGATGAGTTGTGGACACGTTGTCGACAAATCAACAATACGTCATTGATAATGTCCGGGTGTCATTCCTGTCCATCCGGTCAGGGAGTACTAAAAGACAATGATTTAACATGACGACATTGTTTACCGGCGTGAAATTAGTTTTAGTAATTTTACCTGAAACATTGTTCCGGACTGCTATTTGAATAAAATTTCGCTACTTGCAAACAAAATTAAGCGTATTTTACGCTATTCTTTAATTTTCAAATCCTATTTTTGTAGAAAATTAAACTTTTAACAAACCAGACATGAAGATTAGATTAGCTATTTTGTTGTCGTTTTTTGGCGTAACTGCATATACCCAACAAGATATACAGCCGGCCAGTTTGCGTACGGGTGATATTCGTGCCGGATGGATGGACCGGGCACAGTTTTCGGGTAAAGCGGAAAAGCCAGCCGGACGTAATATTCTTTGGTACCGGCAATCGGCCAAAGTGTGGGAAGAAGCGCTGCCCTTGGGTAATGGCCGCTTGGGCGCAATGATTTTTGGCGGAGTGGCCGATGAACGGGTACAACTCAATGAAAGCACTCTTTGGGATGGCTATATGTTCGACCGCAACAACCCCGAAGCGTTGAAAGCCCTGCCGGAAGTACAACGCTTGTTATTCGAAAACAAGAATAACGAAGCAGTAAAATTGGCCGAAGAAACGATGATGGGCATTCCCAAGCGGATCCAGCCATACCAGTCGTTGGGCGAGTTGTGGCTGGATATGCCTCATATTGACGCAAAAGATTACGTCCGTAGCCTTGACCTTTCTACTGCCATTGCTACATCAAAATATATATGCGAAGGCAAGGAATTCATTCGCGAAAGTTTTATATCAGCAGTTGACGATGTGATGGTTGTGCGTTTTACCTCGGCAAATGGTGGTAAAATCAGTACATCTATGACATTACGCCGTCAACAGGACGCCGAATGTGCGAAACACCCGTCGGAAGCAAATACCTTGCTACTGAAAGGACGGATCCCTGTCAAAGATAAGGATGGTAACGAACGCGGTATCAGTTTTGCTGCACAGGTAAAAGCTGTTGCCGATGGTGGCGGGATTACTTTCAATGGTGGTATCATGACTGTGAAGGATGCAAATTCACTGACATTGTATATTGCCGGAGCGACCAACTATCCGGGATTGAATAACCTGAAACAGACTGTTTTTTCAGGAGATCCGACACAAACATGTCTCGAAACAATCCGCAAAGCCAGTGTAAAATCATATAATGACCTGAAAACAGCTCATATTGCCGAACATCAGAAATATTTCAATCGTGTGGCGCTCGACCTTGGCCCTGTATCGCCGCTGCCTACCGACGAGCAATTGTCTGTAGCCAAAACATCTGGACAACCTAATATCAATTTGGTGGAGACCTATTTCCAATACGGGCGTTACCTGCTCATCGCCAGTTCACGTCCCGGCACCATGCCTGCTAATTTGCAGGGACTCTGGGCATGGCAGATGAATCCACCCTGGAATGCCGACTACCATACCAATATTAATTTGCAGATGAATTATTGGCCTGCCGAGATCACCAATCTTACGGAAATGCACCGGCCATTGTTTGATCTTTGTGAAGCCTTAGTGCCATTTGGTCAACGTAGCGCTAAAGTGATGTACGGAGCCAAAGGATGGGTAGTCCACCATCTCACCGATGCCTGGGGATTTACTGTTCCTGCCGATGGACCTCAAGGTGTGTGGCCGATGGGTGCAGCCTGGTTGGCACAACATCCCTGGGAACATTATTGCCATACGCTTGATAAGGAATTCCTTGCCAAACAGGGTTACCCTTTGATGAAAGGCGCGGCGGAATTTATCCTCGACTTTATGGTGGTAGCGCCCGAAGGAACAGCTTGTCCTGGCAAATTGGTTACCAATCCTTCGTATTCGCCTGAGAATGCGTTTTTCCTGCCTAATGGCGAACGCTCGGTATTTACTTATGGCGCTACTATGGATTTGGAAATTATCCACGACCTGCTCACCAATTGCATCGAAGCAAGTAAAATATTAGGTATTGACAAGGATTTCCGTAACCAGTGCGTCAAAGCGTTGAAACAACTCGCCCCGATACGCATCAGCAAAGAAACCGGACGTATCATGGAATGGGCTGAGGATTATAAAGAAGTGGAACCACACCATCGCCACACCTCTCACCTGTTTGCATTACATCCGGGTAACCAGATTTCGGTAACCAGTACGCCCGAACTGGCCGAAGCTGCACGTAAAACGCTTGTAGCCCGTGGTGATGACGGTACCGGATGGAGCCTTGCATGGAAGATCAATATGTGGAACCGCCTGCACGATGGTGACCATGCTTACAAGCTGCTTTCAGTGCTGCTGTGTTCAAAGACATTGCCCAATCTGTTCGATACGCACCCTCCGTTCCAGATCGACGGTAACTTCGGCGCTACGGCGGCCATTGCCGAAATGTTGCTCCAAAGTCAGGTACGTACCGCCGACGGTGGTTTTGAATTAGAGTTATTGCCTTCACTGCCATCGGCTATGCCAACAGGCTCGGTGAAAGGACTTCGTGCCCGTGGCGGATTCGAAGTTGATATTGAATGGAAAGACGGAAAATTGAATGCAGTACAAGTTCATTCGGATAAGGGTGGAAAACTGCATCTACGTTATGGTGATAAAACAATGTCCGTAAAGACCAAAACAGGTGAAAAGATAGCAGTAGACGGAAATTTGAAAGTAAAAACCAAATAGTTACCCAATCTAAATATTCGTTATGAAACACTTAATTACTTTATTCATTTGTTTTGCATTGTGCAGTTACATAAATCTTCCGGCACAAAACAAAACAGGTAAAAATGTTGATATCCAGCCTCACCCTGAGTCGGTTGATGTAGTATCTGTAATGAATTTCGGAGCGAAAGGCGATGGCAAAACCGATGACACCCAGGCATTCCAGAAGGCCATGAATTCATTTGGAGCTAAGGGTGGAACAGTTTATGCGCCACGTGGCACTTATCTTTTCGCAGAAAGCCTGAATATCCCTCAGGCTGTGACATTGAAAGGCGCTTTCGAATCGGTACCAGCGCACAACGGAATCCGCGATGTCGGTCTTCCCAAGCCGGGCGACGACGGTACAACATTCCTGGTTACAGGTAACCGGGGCGATGAAAATGCTGCTCCTTTCATCACGCTAAACACCAACAGCACCCTCCGTGGAGTATTGATATACTGGCCGTTGCAGGATCCGGAAAAAGTTCCCGATGCTTATCCATGGGGCGTGGCCATGCGCGGAAAGAACCCAGCATTACTTGATGTGGAAATGCTTAATCCGTATAACGCTATTGATGCATCGAAAAACGAACGGGCGCTGATCCGGAATATCAGCGGACAACCGTTACGCAGGGGAATTTACGTGGATGAAATTTACGACATCGGGCGTATTGAGAATGTACATTGGAACCCGTGGTGGAGCATGAAACCTGCACTTTTCAACTGGCAGAAAGCGAATGGCGAAGCTTTCATTTTCGAACGCACCGACTGGCACTATGTGTTGAATACTTTTTGTTTCGGATACAGTGTCGGGTACAAGTTTGGGGGTAGCGCCAACGGGGTGTGCAACGGCAATTTCCTCGGTATCGGCGCCGATGCTTGCCATACATCGGTACTTGTAGAGCAAAGTGCACCTTACGGATTGCTGATCACCAACGGCGAGTTTGTGGCCATGGACGGTCCGGACCCCACAATGGTGGAAGTGACAGCAGCCAATAAAGGTAATGTCCGCTTTGTCAACTGTGCTTTCTGGGGGCCCTGTAACCAAAATGCCAAGGTAGCAGGGCAGGGAACGGTTGGTTTCTCCGATTGCATTTTTGTACAGTGGGACAGGAACAAGGAAGGCCGCAAAGCCATACAGGCAACGGGTGGAACGGTGGTTATCCGCGGATGTGACTTTATTGCCGATAGTCCGCAAGCGTCTATCGGTGAGAGTGTACAAAGGGCTGTTGTAAGCGAAAATACGGTCAAAGGAAAGGTCCGGATAGAGAATCGAGCCAAGAATGTATATATTGAAGGAAACTTAGGAACCGAATAATGAAAACCAAACACAAGGCTTTTTCCGTGGTAATCAGCACCTTTTGCGTGGTTCTTTGTGTCGTAGCTATACCTTGTTCTGCACAGGCAAAGTCATATCATTTCGATGCTTCGGGTATTTCTCGCGAAGTGTTGGAAAACTACCTCAGCCGATCGGTAACCATGACAGAGTTTCTTTCGGTAGACCCTTACGAAAACGACGGTCCTTATCTTTACAAGGAAGATGATGTCCGGCTCATTAAGAATATCGGTGCCAAATTCATAGGCCGGGCGATTTACCGCTGGGGTGGCGAGGAAGTGCTTAATACCCCCGACTTCCTGGAACAAGCCAAACGACTCATCGAGCAGGTACATGCTTTTGATAAAGATGTGGTCTTTCAGGCCGCACTTTTTGAAATTGTTACGGAAAGTGTGAACAAAATTCCTATCCCTGCTTGGGTTTTCGAGGCGATGGAACTTCCTGTGGAACAACGTAACTTTGCCTACGAACGGATGCTCAACCCGGCCGGGAAGATGGTCGACCACTGGCGGAAAGGATCAAGCGTACCCGACATTACACAGCCGGAAACCCAATTGTGGCTTCTGTTCCTTGCCGGGACATATATCATTATTGGTTGTGAAGCATTGCATTTGGGACAAACAGCATTGATCGGTATGGCCGATCCGCAACTGTTGTATTGGGAAGCATTTTTAGCCAAATTGAGAAAATATGCCCGGACGGCTACGCGTCGCGGATGGATATTGTTGGATGCTCATGTCCCTTCAGGCGGCATGGTGGTGAACGGCAAAAGTCTCCTGGATTTTAACACTTTCCCGTTACGGATTAAGGAAATTCCCGATAAACCACAACAAGCCGTACTGGAAATGGGTTACCTGGACGCATTGTATGGTCGAAGCAAAGGTTGTGTCGCGCCAAGTGGTTGGTCGTGTACGTCGTTGCCTTACCTGGTAGAGTTCGACAATTTCGGATGCAGCCATACGCCCGGACAGTCGACCATTGATAGCCATTTCATTTGGGGGTACGATGAAATTTCGTGGTATTACCTGCAAAGCGAAGATGATCGTAAACAATGGCTACGTTATGCTTACCATTGGGTGCATAAACACGATCCGAATGGGTTCCTGCAAATGCCCGTAAGCCGTATCGTAAGCCTGTGTGGTGGTAAAGGACGAGGTAAATTCCGTGCAAATACCAGGTCGGCTGCCATGCCCGACGGTATGAATGTGGAGGAAACCATCAAGACATTGTGGAATAAAAAATAAAATATTCTTGTTCGACTAGGATTGACAGGATTTGCAGGATTAATCTATCCTGAATTACTCATACTCGAAATGCTGTTTTTTTCATCAGACCTCTCCCCCCCGTCCCCCCTCTCCACTGGGGAGAGGGGGAATGAAAGACGAATAACTCAGGCTATATCCTGCAAATCCTGTCAATCCTAGTCGAAAGTAAATAACAACATCTGCATATCAGAAAATATTGGTAGTCTCAGGCTTCTTGCAAAAGAACAGTGATTTGATTACAGAATAAACACTTTATGGTGTGTTTTTATTATTTTTGTCTTTTGTCATTTAGGTTAAGAAATAATTAAACAATTCATGTCCATACAATTAGACAACACCGATTTAAGTAAATTTATCGTAGTAGGCGACCGGGTATTGATCAAACCGAAATCACCCATGGAAAAGACAAAGGGCGGTTTGATACTTCCGCCGGGAGTACAGGAGAACGAACGTATCCAAAGCGGTTACGTGGTAAAAGTAGGGCCGGGTTATCCGATACCTGCCATCGCCGAAATCGACGAGCCTTGGAAAGACAAACGCGACGAGGTGAAGTATGTGCCATTGCAGCCTCGGGAAGGCGATTTGGCAGTATACCTGCAAAACAACGCTTATGAGATTGAGTTCAATGGAGAAAAATATATCATCGTGTCGCAATCGTCTATCTTGTTATTGATTCGCGATGAAGGACTTTTCGAATGAATTTTTGTTAGGCAATATTAAATTATCAAACCATAAAACCAATCGGAAATGAGACACATTTATTTATTAATAGCCATCGTTTTTTTTGCTGGTTCCTGTTGTAATGACCAAGCTAAAGAATCGAAGAAAATGTTGCGGCACGTTGTGTTGTTCGGGTTCAATGATGACTTGCCAGCCGGACAAGTGAAAGAAATAGAAACAGCTTTTACCAACCTGCCCAAGCAAATTGATGTCATCAAAGGATACGAATGGGGGACGGATTGTAGCCCGGAAGGTGCGCAAAAAGGTCATACACATTGCTTCTTCCTGAGTTTCGAATCGGAGAAAGACCGTGATACCTACTTAGTACATCCTGCTCACAAGCAGTTCGGGCAATTGGTCAATGGTAAGCTAAAGACCGTTACAGTAGTCGATTACTGGGTGAAATGATCAACGGGGGATAATAAAGAAAACGCCGACCTGACGAACAGAAGCTTGATGTAAGGCTGAAGAACGAAGGTAAGTTTGTTAGACAAAACAAAGCCCAATAGCAATTCGGAACGTTCATGGTAAATCAAGCATGCATAAGATGGAAAGGATAGAGTCTTAACCGGGGAGATCTCACAGACGTGTGGATGTTTTTTTTCGGAAATATGGAGTAAATCAGGCTGAGATGAGCCAGCAGATGCTATAGCAGATATGGCTACCAACCTTCCCAAGAAAGTAAGGCAGGAAGTTTTACTAATTTCGGCTCGAAATTTGCGGGGATTTCTTTTAAAAAGACTCGTATTTGTATTGTAAAGAAATAGAGTCAATTAAGTATTTTTAACAAAAATGCAGCAGAAAAACACTGCTGTTATATTTTTTTGTCTTATATTTAGAGCAAATTTCATAATCTATAACCAAAAAACTTTTGAATCATGTATATCACATTTAATGAGCTTAGAAGGATAAAAGATTCGTTGCCGAGCGGCAGCATGAAGTCCATTGCAGACCGTTTGAATCTTAGTGAAGATACCGTGAGAAATTATTTTGGCGGTTCGCATTACCAATCCGGTGATAGTGTAGGTATTCATGTGGAGCAAGGGCCCGATGGGGGTATCGTCACGCTGGACGATACAACGATCTTAGATCTGGCTAAGAACATGTTGGCCGAAAAAGAATTGTCTTAACCACGTACCAAACATTTTAAGAAGGGGGAAATCAAAAAAAGCAGATTGACCCCTTTTTTATTGAATATTGATGATTAAACAAAGAAGATTGTCACCTGCTTAGCACATCGTAGTCTGGAGGCTATAATGAACATACGCTTTTCAACAATATTCGATCATCAATATCCAATATTCAATTTAATATTCGTTCACCAATGCTGATCAGGTTTTGTATCTTATTGATTTTCTTTTGTGGTAGTGTCGGGGCGCAATATAGTCCGGACGGTGGGGTCTACCCCGATGCTGTGTTCAGCGAATCTATCAAGACCGCGCGAATCTGCAAGTCGGGTTGGGAAATTTCTTATCCGGTAGGACATATCGACGACCAAAACCCGCTGGTGCTTACTTTCGACGAATTGTCAAAAACAGCGCAGAACTATTCATATGCCATCGTGCACTGCGATGCCGACTGGAGACAGTCGCGCCTGGTAACCAATGAATATATGACCGGGTTTCCCGTCAATCAGGTACGCAAGTACGAATATTCGTTCAATACCCTGGTGCCTTATGTACATTACCAGGTAACCATCCCCAATGAGGACGTACAGTTGAAGGTTTCGGGCAACTATGTCATCGTGGTGTTCGAGGACGGACAGGATGACCGTCCCGTAATGTGCCGCCGGTTCTGTATTACCGAGTCATTGGCCGTGATATCGGCTACAGTCGGCCGTGCACGGTTGACAGCTTACCAAGACGAATGGCAACAAGTCGATTTCATAGTGCGGACGGCCAACTATCCTATCGAAAACGCCTACCAGGATGTGAAAGTGGTGATCCTTAAAAACGGACAATGGCATACGGCACTTACCGGGCTTAAGCCGCTGTTTGTACGGCAGAACGAACTGGACTATCGCCATGAGAAGGCTACGCTGTTTCCTGCCGGTAACGAATACCGTCCGTTGGACATCAAAAGTACGCGCTATACATCCACCCGCATGTCGGCCATTGAGTTCGAACGGCCTACCTATCACTTTTATCCTTATGCCGACGAACCGCGCAATACGGCACGTTACCTGTACTACGAGGATTTCAACGGACGGTATGCCATACAAGCAGAAAAAGCTAACCACCCCGATGTGGAAGCCGATTATGTATATGTCCATTTTACCCTGCAAAAAACACAGCCAGTTGACGACGGACAGATATATGTGCTGGGCGCCTTCTGTAATTATGCCTGTACGCCCGAAAACCTAATGAAATATAATCCCGATAAAAGCCAGTATGAGGCAACCATCCTGCTCAAACAGGGATATTATAATTATGAGTATATTTTCTTGCCGTTCAAAAAGCCAGCCATGATTAACGATACCATGTTGGAAGGAAATTTCTACGATACGGAAAATGATTATATGATATTGGTATATCATCGCGGACGTTCGTCGCGTTACGACCGGTTGATCGGTACCAGTGTACCCAATTCGTTGAATAAATAATCAATCAATTCATTGAATTTGAATTGATTAATTATCAAATTATATAATTTATTCGACAACTGGGTGAGTATAATTTCGAACCGGATTAAACCTATCCGGATAAAGGCCGTCCAAAAAGTTATGCATCATGATACCTCAACCGTGAAAAAACATTTCATTTTAATTGTTGTTTTGATTGTTTCCTTTGTGGGAAGCGGTTTTGCGCAAAACCGGACTACTGCATCAGGCGTACTGAAAGATATTACCGGAACGGTGTGGGAAATACCCGAAGAAGGCGACAGCATAGGGATGTCGATACCCGGAGCTAACATACGCTTGCTTCGTGCCGGCGACAGTGCGCTGGTGAAGGGCATGTCTGCTGATCCCAACGGTAAGTTCCTGTTTCCCGGTATCAAGCAGGATAATTATATCCTTGCCGTATCATTTTTAGGTTACACTACTTCGTATACCCAGGTTTCGTCGGAACGTTTCCGCGGAAGCAGGAATATCGACCTCGGGAAAATCATATTAAAAGAGTCTGCCATTGCGCTTGCGGGAGTGACCATCGAAGGACAGGCGCCCGAAGTAGTGGTGAAAGAGGATACGTTGGAATACAATCCTACAGCATTTAAGGTACAGGAAGGCGCCGTGGTGGAGGATCTACTGAAACGATTGCCCGGCGTTGAAGTAGAAGCTGACGGTAAGATTACATCGGCAGGAAAAGAGGTGAAACGGGTATTTGTTAATGGGAAGGAATTTTTTGGTAACGATCCGAAAATGGCTACCAAAAACCTGACGGTGGACATTATTGATAAGGTGCAGGTGGTGGAAAAGAAATCGGACCAGTCCATCCTTACCGGTGTGGACGATGGCGAAACGGAGACGATCATCAATCTTACCATCAAGAAAAACATGAACAAAGGTTGGATGGGGAATGTGACAGCCGGCGCCGGTACGCTGGTGGATAACCGTACCGATGAAAACCCACGGTACAACGCACAAACCATGCTGAACAAGTTTTCCGAAAATAGCCAAATGACCTTCATTGTTAACGCCAATAATCTCAATAATCAGGGATTTACCGACGGGGGAAATACTGTCCGGACCAATTCCGGGCGGGGCGGGGGCAATGGGATTACTAATTCAAATTCATTTGGGTTTAACATTTCCACTATTGTGAACGAGAAGTTAAAGATCGGTGGCGATGTGAGGTACAACTATGCCGAGGAGTTTGCCATGCGCAATAGTTTCCGTACCAATTTACTGATCGACAGCGTTTCGTATCGGAAGAGCCTGTCGGAAGACCAGAGTTATTCCCACAATGCCAATTTCAATGCCAAGATTGAATATAAGCCGGACAGCATGCTCACGCTTGTTTTTTCGCCGCAATTATCATATAATAATTCCAGTTCGCACGATATATCTTTGCAGGAGACCCTTGCGGGAGACTCCACCCAAGTGAACCGGAGTGATGCACAAACAAGCATGAGGTCGGACGGCTTGGTGTTGGGAGGCGAACTGACTGCCACACGTCGTTTTGCACGCAAAGGAAGGCGGTTGAGCCTCAGGCTGAACGGAAACCTGAACCATAGCACAGGTAACGGCACTAACATTTCTGTTAGCGAGTTTTTCCTGCAACAGGACAGGAGTAAATCATTAAATCAAGAGTCGGAAACATCATCCAATTCAAATTCATATAGTTTCAGGGCCAGTTATGTAGAGCCCCTGCGCGAAAATATGACTTTGCAGGTATATTACGATCTCCGGAAAAATGGTACACGGAATCTCAGGGAAACTTTTGACTACAATCCGGCCGATGGTACTTATTCATTACTGAATACGGATTACAGCAAGAGCTTAGATAATAATTTTGTCAATCAAACCATCGGGTTGAGCCTGAATGCCATTTATCCCAAATACAATTACAACATTGGTGTGAATATTGTGCCATCGTATACGCAAAGTACCAGTTTCATTAAAAATGGCGCTTCGGAAGGTGTCGATTCCACCTTGAACCGGATACCGGGACGCCGGGTGGTTAACTATTCTCCACAAGTTAATTTTACTTACCGGTTCGACCGGCAGACCAACCTGAGGTTCACCTATCGTGGTAATACGCGCCAGCCGAGTGTGAGCCAACTCGATCCCACGCCCAACAATACCAACCCGCTGAATATCCGCAGCGGAAACCCCGACCTGTTGCCTTCATATTCCAACAACATGTCCCTTCGTTTCAATACCAGCCAAAGGGAAACGCAACGTTCGCTGACGATGTCGGCCGATTATAGTTTCACACTCAACGAAATCATTAATTATACGTCTTATGAGGCCGAAACGGGGATACAGTACACGGCGCCGGTTAATGAAAACGGGTCATGGACAGCTTCGGGAGACCTGATGTTCAATACTCCGATAGGAAGCAGCAAGAGGTTCAAGTTCAGTACCACTACACGGCTCAATTACAACAACCGGATCGGTTATACTACCGTTAAAAAACAAAGCCAGAGGAACATATCGGGTACGCTCGGGGCTTCGGAAAATGTCGGCCTGAGTTATACCAAAAGTTGGTTTTACGGGCAATTACGGGCTAATGTGCGTTACTCCAATACGACCAATTCGCTGGAAGGAAAAGAGAACCAGCGGAATACAAATTTCGGGATCACCTACAATACCCAGCTGACATTGCCCTGGAGCGTCGGTATCAATTCAGATGTAAATTACAGGGCTACGCGCGGTTTGTCGACCGGGTATAATAAGGACGAAGTGATCTGGAATGCAGGCCTTAGCAAGCAATTCCTGAAAGGAAACAGGGCTACGCTGAGGCTGCAATGGACGGATATCCTGCAACAACGGTTAAGTATATCGCGGAATATAACAGCTAACTATATTGAAGACAGCGAATACAACGCCCTGACCAGTTATGTGCTGGTGTCGTTTTCATACCGTTTCAACAATATGAAAGGCAGTAGCCGCAACAGGTCGCGTGGCGAAGTACAAGACCGCCCCCAGCGCGAAGATGCTCAGGATGGACAAAGCGGTTGGCGTGAGGGCGGACAAAGAGGTGAAGGAGGTGGCGGAGGACGCTTCCGCTGATTATTTTTATAATTGCCGGATATTTTACCCAATGCTTGTGGACTAAACAGTTCGGCATAGCGTCTTTCGCTATGTCGAAGCTAAAAGCAAGGCTCCTGCCTTGCACATATGGAAAACAGAAGCTTTCCTTTTAATACGACGGAGTCTCCAGACTCCGTCGAACGTCGTCGGGCAATTATATTATTTCTTCGGGTAACCGACAGGGTTATTCATCAGTAAAAGATGTTGATCCGTCAGCTTCAATACCGTTTTTAATGTGGCCTGATCCATGGTGCCGCGGGGAACAGTGGCCAATCCTAAACCGGCGCACACCAAGTTGATATTTTCGCAGACAAGCCCTATATCAACGGCAGCCATCAGTTTGGATTGTTCGGACATGTTACCGTACTTGGTCATGTCGGCTACCAATACGAGACTCACCGGCGCCGTTTTGACAAAATCCTGACCCCCGGCCACAGCAGCGCGGTAATCGCCGGAAGTGAGCGGATTCAACGCATGAGCCTTGGCATCGTACAAGTATGTTCCTTCCGGAAGTACTACATATACTTCTACATCCTGGAAATTGCGGCACGAAGGGGCTGTACGCTTTCCGTCCGGACGATTGATACCGTTGGCTGCCCAAAGCAGATCCGACAAGTCCTGTGGTTTTAAGTTCCCTGTTGCGAACTCCCGTTCGGAACGGCGGTCGTTCAGCGTTTTCATGATCGATGCACCACGTGTCTTATTGGGTGCATTCAGCTTGATGACTTTCAAATCCTGTGCATAGATATTGTAAGCCCCAAATAATGCTACTAAAACGAATAATATCCTTTTCATAAATGGTTGATTAATTTGTTTGTTGCGAAAATAAGCAAAATTCATACATTTGCAACTGACAAATTTTAATAGATTATGAACCTGAGCTTATCCGATCATCGTATTTTGTTTTATTTCAGTTGCTTGTCTTTGCTGTTTATCTCATCATGTCGTCAGGAAAAAGCCGGCATAACCATATCTGTAGATACAGAAAAGGTAGAGAATGCTATCACACCCTGGTTATATGGGTCGTGTATTGAGGATGTCAACCATGAAATATACGGAGGACTTTACGACCAGAAAATATTCGGCGAAAGCTTTGAAGAACCAGTTTCCAGCCCTGCTTTCGATGATTTTTCCGTGTACGAGGGATTGTGGAGGGTTACGGGTAGTAAGGAAATTTCCGTAGAAGCTTACCCGGGCGCCAAGCTTGTATATGACCCGGTGGAAGTGAATACGGGTTCCGTAGAAATGGAACTTAAATTCGATGCTAAAAACGGCGATAATGCGGGATTTATTACCCGGGTAACAGAGCCGGGCAAAGGAGCCGATAACTTCTACGGTTACGAAATCAGCCTGACTGCTAATGACAGGAAGGTGGTGATCGGGAAACACAAGAATAACTTTGAACATGTCCGTGACATTGGTGTGGATTGTGATCCGACCGCATGGAACCGCCTGAAAGTAGCGATGGAAAACGGGAAGATAGAAGTATTCCTGAATGGTAAAAGTGTATTCACGTGCGAAGATAACGATGTTGCCCTCAAAAAAGGCAACATTGGGCTGCGTACCTGGAATTCAAATGTACGGTTCCGTAATGTGTTCATAAAAACAGGAACCATTGATGAAACGCTGGTTTTTAAGACCAAGCCTGCACTTCCTGTCAGTTCGCAATGGGATGCCATTCAAACGGGTGATGCAAAGGCCGTTTTCGCACACGACACAAAAGATGCTTTTAACGGACAATGTTCACAAATGTTGGAACTTGTATCCGGCACTGGAACTGTGGGGGTTAGCAATTCGGGACTCAACCGTTGGGGGATTGCAGTGAAGAAAGGACAACAGTTCCGGGGGCGGATTTATCTAAAAAGTCAGAATCCGGGGGGCGCTGTCATTGTGGCATTGCAAAGCGCTGACGGGAAAAAGGAATATGCCCGTCAGGAAATCAAAAATGTAACCCGCCAGTGGGAAAAGTATACCTTTAGCTTGATGTCCGACACCGACGATGCCAATGCCCGTTTTGCCGTGTATACTAACCATCCCGGCAAATTGTGGATCGACCAAGTAACCCTGATGAATGAGGAAAAGGAACAATTCAAAGGATTACCTTGCCGGAAGGATATCGGGGAAATGATGGTTGCCCAACGCCTTACTTTCCTGCGTTATGGCGGCTCGATGGTGAATGTGCCCGGATACCGGTTCAAAAAAATGATCGGAGACCCCGACAAACGTCCGCCATACACGGGAACCTGGTATCAATACTCAACCAATGGTTTCGGTATCGAAGATTTCCTCAGGTTTTGCGAAGCCGCAGGATTCACCCCTGCATTCGCCATCAATATTGAGGAAAGTCCCGAGGATATGGCTGATATGATCGAGTACCTGAACGGACTGGTAACATCCGCGTGGGGTAAGAAAAGGGCTGAAAACGGTCATCCCGCACCGTACAATGTAAAGTATATCGGCATAGGTAACGAGGAAGTGTTGCCCGGTGGCGACAGGGCCGAAGGTTACGATCATTATATCGAAAGATTCAATCTCCTGCACGATGCCATGAAGGGAAAAGACCCGTCACTGTCGTTGATCAATGCCGCGTGGTGGCGTCCCGAATCACCCAATATGGAACGGGTTTTTAAGGCGTTGGATGGGAAGGCGGGTTATTGGGATTACCATCCTTGGACCGACCAACTAACCACCGGAAAAGAAGTGGAGCAGGAGTTGAAACGGATGCAGGAGTTGTTCCTCAAATGGAACCCGGATGCAAAGATGAAATGTGCCATTTTCGAGGAGAATGGCAATACACACAACATGCAACGGGTGTTGGGACATGTGACCTTGCAAAATGCAGTGCGCCGGATGGGCGATTTTGTATTGACTTCATGTGCTGCCAATGCATTGCAGCCATACAAACAAAACGATAATGGGTGGGACCAAGGACAGGTCTTCTTCACGCCATCGCAGGTATGGGGTATGCCTCCGTTCTATGCACAACAAATGGCGTCGGAATACCACCTTCCGTTCATGGTTCATAGCTCAATGGTATCCGATACATTGGATATTACTGCTACTATTAACGAAGATAGAAACAAGCTTGTGTTGCATGTTGCAAACATTCATAGCGAAACAATAGCTGCAAACCTGGATATCCGGAATTTTGGAAAAGTGAAGACTGCCAAAGCCGTTTGTCTTGCAGGTAGACTCGATGATGTAAATACTCCGGAAGAACCGGAAAGAATAGTCCCGAAAGAAATGCAGTTGGATGATAAGGGCAACATGGTTTATGAATTTGAACCATATTCATATACTATATTGGTTTTCAATAAATAATATAAATGAAATTACAAAATTTAATGAAATTATTAACCTTACTTGTCGCAATTTTTTATTTCAATGTTTCAATGGGACAGGACAGAGTTTTTAGCCTGGATAAATCATTCTCTTTTATTCCTGTTGAGAAATGGAAGAATCATTCAGAAGATGGATCGCTCATTTTTGTATAACCGCTTAAAAATATATTTGACAACCATCAAGCAAATATCCAAATTGACGAGTATCCCGCTAATGGAATGAATTTAGAGACTCTTTGGAAGTTATATGTATTAAGAGATTTTCCTAAATCCTTTGAAAATTATAAATTCATTCAAATGGGAGATGTTCGTATAAATGGGAAAAAAGCAAAGTGGATAATATTTACAAATACAGTCAAAAATAATAAAACTGTATTAAAAAGGTTAATTCTTTTTTTGAGGTGCTATGAAAAATATCCGGCGATTCGATACAATACAAAATCTTTATCCTTTATACCATAATTGTTAGACACAAACCGTTGTATTTTTCCATTCAATTTTTCAGCTTTAGCATTGGTATGTC
>JAVBSH010000266.1:0-23484 GCA_031547085.1 Bacteroidales bacterium | reverse complement strand
TCTCTCTCTCTCTCTCTCTCTCTCTCTCTCTCTCTCTCTCTCTCTCTCTCTCTCTCTCTCTCTCTCTCTCTCTCTCTCTCTCTCTCTCTCTCTCTCTCTCTCTGCAAAGCATGTGCCAAAGCACCTGTTTTCAGGGTTTATGAATGGATTTGATATGTGAGAAAATGTATACAAAATATGTTGATATTTTGATTGATTTTGCAATGCAAATATAAATAAGTATTTTCGAAAATACAAATAAGCTTTTCGAAAACATACATAATTTTTAACAAAAATATGAAAACAGTATTATATATTTTTCTCCCGAATGTTTTGTTCCTTTGCATTTTCCTGTTGACTTTTTACCACCATTCGTGCGAACTTTCGGGAGTCAATGAGTTGTTGAGTCGGTTGTCCAAGTGGGTGACCGATGTTCCCAGTCTAAGGTGTGCCGAATTGTATTCGATACCAAAGTCGGAATCGGGTTTAGTATCGCTTAATCATAACATTACTACTTGCTGGTTTGCAACAATACCGCACTCTTATATTCTTTGCCCGTAGCATCGTCGATCAGGACATAGAAATATGTTCCGGAAGTGACCATCTTGCCCTTATAGCGTCCGTCCCATCCGTCTGTTCCTTCGTAAAGAAGCAATCCCCAACGATCGAATACTTTGATATGGAATCCTTCGAGCAGTTTGTCATTATACCCGTCGCCATCGGGTGTGAAAGCATTGGGCAGGTTGTCGATGACCGACGGTTCGGTAATCACGGCAGTATCGGCAACCAGACAACCCCATTGGTCGGTTACTTCCACAAAGTACGTACCGGCTTCCAAGTGGTCGCGGTAATTGGTATTCAATCCGGTGACATCGGCCCACGAGTACGAATAAGCAGGTACGCCGCCGATTACATTCACCAGTATGGTACCGTCGTTGCCATTCTGATAGGTTTCATCGGTTACCACGAGCGTTACCACCATTTTTTCGGCAGGTTCTTCGATGGTTACCGGCGATACAGTCCGGGTACATCCGGCGCTGTCAGTTACAATGACACTGTACGTACCGGCTTTGAGATCGTTCCTGTCAGGGATATATACTGTTATCCCATCACTCCAGAGGTAAACATATTTTCCCCAGCCGCCTTCGGCTTTTATGCTTGCCTTTCCAGTAGCATCTCCCTTACAAGGTACATTGTCGGTCGATTCCAACGAAACGGTCAGTTCGGTGGCAGGTCCTTCAATCACAAACGATGCACTCAGACTGCCACACCCGTCGTCTGCAATGGTGACCGTGTATGTGCCTGGCAACAAACCGCTCAGGCTGAGTTGGTCACTATTTCCCGCATGAATACTCGGGCCTGTCCACGAAACAAGATAGGGATTGCTTGGAGCCGGGAATTGTTTTCCTCCTGTAACAGTTAACGAGATCATACCATCGGCATTACCTTTACAGGTTTCGAAATGGATCACGGTATCGGATATGGCCAAGGGTAAAGGTTCGGCAACTACAACCGTTTTATTCACCGTACATTGTGCACTGTCGCTTACCGTAAGGTGATAAGTACCGCCGCTAATGTTGTCGATATCATCTGTATCTGCAGTGAAAGTGCCGTTTTCCTTCGTCCATTGTATCTGATAATTGGGACTGTTCCATCCTCCCGAAATGGTAGTATGGATATAGCCATTGTTGTCGCCGTTACAGGTGACGTCTTTTACATCATCCACCGTGATATCAAGTGCGTTTGCCGGTTCTTTGACTTCTATGTTCAGGCTCACCGAAGTGGGATTACTCCAAACGTCGGTGACGGTTAAGGTATAGATGCCTGCCTGAAGGTTTTTGATGGTATCATTACCAGCGGTAAAGCTTGACGCACTATACCCTCCCGGACCTGCCCACCGGTAATGGTATCTGCCTGCCGAACTACCTGTTTCACCTCCCCTTGCCTTCACCACGATCATGCCGGTACCATCGCCTTTACATATCAGGTGGCGTATCGCCAGGGTATCGACTTTGATATCGTCATCCACAATGGTTGATATGGCGGTCAGTGTTCCTGCCCTGACGGCCAGCGGGGTCAGTATGGAAAGGCTTCTTTCTGCCGTTTTGGCCGATTCCGGAATACTGTCGGCAATCACACAAAGACTCACAACTGTATCGGACATCATGCAGGAGTTGTTGAAGTTGATAATTTCGGTCTTGTTGACGTAATCGACAGCAGTTGCCGTTCCGCCGGTAGTCGACCATTGCACGCTTACCGCTTCGTACGTGGGGTTCGAAAGTGCGATCCTGAATTGCATGTCGGTGCAACCGTATGCCGGTGCCGGAAGGATGGTACCTTCCTTGATGGAATCGGCCAAAGCAGTGATGTTGACGGTCGGCCTCGGATCATTGTCGGTAATGATGATGGCCACGGTGTCGTTGACAATAGCTATTCCCTGAGCTCCCTGTACATTGTGGATACGGGCAAGGAAAGCTTCCGTTTGTTCGTGGATTTTGTCATCCACAATCTCAATACGTACACTGGCTTCCTTTTGGCCTTGGACAAACTGAATGGTCTGGTTGGCAGGCGCTGGTTGTGCATCAATACAAGGAGCATTACTGGTGCCAAGAGTTGCCTCGCCATAAGCCGCAAGAAAAACAGGGTCGGTAGAGAACCCTAAATCTATCGAATAAGGTGATAAATCGCCAACACGTTCAATGATAATCTCCAGCCAGCTATCCGTCCTTACCGGGCTTACCGTAGGATCATCCAACAGGTAATTTTCATTTACTAAGTATTGTGCAGGGTATTGCTTGAACCTGATGCTACTGAAACTGATCGGTGTCTTGACATCGTTGTTGTTCGGATTACCGTCGCCGTTGAATGGGGCATCCGAGGGTTCGATGTCGGTAGTATTGGTGTTGTCCGGTTCACGCGAAATATCCGGATCGAAAACGCCCGGCTGATTCCATGTCGAAACATCGGTTGCCGTACATTTAGCAGGATTGTATGCAATGATGTTTGCGTTATTTTTAAACTTCCTGCCGTCGTAATTAACGGTGGGCTTGGCCAGGAAGCTGACCGTAATCATTGCTGTTCCATTGGCGGAAAGCCTTCCCGAAGTTATGATATTCCCACTGCCCGAGTAGTCAATATCAACAGCTACAGTATCCCCCGCCGCATATGTTGGCGTGGGAATATTGAAATCTTTCATTTCGATCATGTCGCCAAACAAACTGCCCAAGTCATCCGATAGGAGTATATTGCTTACTTCCCCGTTGCTGTAATTTTTGATGAAATAGGTATATGTTACCTGGTAATAGTTATCGGCAGTCAACGGGCCCATGGCAACATCCTTTGTTAATCCGATTTGTGATGTATATGTACTGATATACAAGGTGTCGGCTGCCAACAATACGGGATCGTTCGGACAATATATCGTTTCGGCCAGTACATTGGCAAAAATGGTATCCGACGGTGGAAAATTTGTTGTGCTGGTATCTAAAATCACATCTACAGAATATTCTACATCAATGTTTGTATTGCTTTCTTTCGAATATTCTTTTGGAAGCTGCCAAGTAATTATCCTGTATCCGCCGATAATATTATCGCTCAATACTATCGGGTTAAGCAACGGATCGATTCCCGAAGTGATATATTTTACAGGATCGCTGCCTTCCAGGTTGAGATACGCGGGTAATATCAGCTCGAACTTATCCTGCAATTCACCTGCACCAATCCGCGTAAATCCTACACGGAGCGTTCGTTTTTTAAGTTCGTCGGTACAAAGGCCGAAAACTGTTCCATCCGGAGCGTATACATCATTGTACATTTGATAATTGCGGAAATCTTTCACATAAACCTGTTGCCCGAAAATGGCCATACCATCACCTGTTGCAGGATCACCGCAAAGACGGGACCCGTTGAGTTTGACCGAAAGCAGGATGCTATCGGCCACAAGGTTATCGCATTCGGCTTTCAACTTGAACCGCAAGTATAATTCCCGGTCCTGTTCCACCGTATTGTACGTTCCTTTCAATGTATCGGCAGTGTGGCCGGTAAAATCTTCGAGCGGTATTTTCAACGAAATGTCGGTAGGTCCTCCAACGATGGTACGCAGTTTGGTTTCGGCGGCTGGCGCTACTTTCTGTACTATTCCTTTCCATTGATAATAGGCGCTGTCGTGTACATAACTCAATCCGGCCGGTATATTCAGTGTAATGGCCACGTTTTTTACCCCTAAGATATCGTTGCTCGATACCAGCATTTCAACCGGGAATGTGTTATTCTTTATCACAATATCGCTGCCAAAAGTTGCACTTGCCGGATTCTGGGGATCCGTGGGCGTATCCGTCAGCGGGGTAATGCTCCCCGATATTTCCGAAAGCGGGTTAACTACATACAATTCGACACTGCGGCCTACATGGTCGTCGTATTTAGGATTGGTGGCTACGTCGGTTGTATCGAGCGGGACAGTTTTATAATCGAATTTTTGCGTCGGGAGGGTCACTGTAAACGGATCATCCCCCTCATCGGCATAATCGTACCATGGGGTAATATGCAGGCTATCCCTGTCGCAATGGAATTTGTTATACTTGGCTACCAGTATGAAATCCTTGAATGTGTTTGCGGGGATATCGCCTACCCAAAGCCACCTTTTCTGGTAGCCTTGGCCTGAACTCGCAATCACCGTCCCGTCCAAAGTGGTCAATTGTACCCCTTCCATATCAATACCATCAATATAAATCCAACCTTTCTTGGCAGTCATTACCGAACTGGTGTTGGTAACACGTACCGGCCATTTAACTGTTCCGGTGTAAGCGATTGCTTCGGGCGCCGAACAGCTGAGAATGAAAGTTGCCGCGTCGTTGTAAAGGATGAATCCTGCCTGGTTGTTCACCATCTTGGGTAGGTTACTCGGACTTTCATAAGGCAGGCGTACATATACGGTTTTTTCTCCCGGTTCAGCCCGCGGGGTTGGCCGCAGGGTAAAGAATGGTTTTGCCTGCCAGCCTTCATCGGCTATCTGGCCTAATGCAACATTATGTGGACTTTTCAAATCGGTATCCCACAGGCTCTTCAGATTCAGTTCCTTCTTTGTTCCCTGCATTTCGGGCAAACTTCCCAGGGCAACCGGGTAGTAATACTTGTCGTATACCATCCTGGGTATCGAGTCGCCAAAGAAATAAATGGAATTATTGACAGGTGCAGGCGATGTGTTGGTCACCAACAGGTAGCCATACGGTATGGTATAACTCATACTGTCGGTATAATACGGCTGACGCAATTCGTGGAGGAAATTATTGTTATCGAAGCCCGATACGCCGATGCTCAAATGGTAATCGTATACGATATTCTTGTACTTGTAATCGGTGAATACATACCTGTATTGCTGCGGACCATTGGTATCATGCCACAGCGAATACAACTGCACATTGGCGTATTCCTTCTCGTAGTTTTGCGCAAACTCGTCACAGGCAGTGGTTGGCCGTGGTTTAAATACCTGTGCTCCCGATTGAGGATTTATTTCGCAGTGAACCCAGAAATTCATTTGGAAAGACTTTTCCCACTGGTTGCCGGTGATGGTTTTCACACGCCAGCGCGAACGTACGATTACGGAATCACGGTAAGTGAAATCGCCTGATAGAGGCCTGATTTGCAGATAGGAGCTATCCTTATTGTTTCCGTCATCCCCCGTTAGGGCAATAGATGCAGCGGTTTCGTAAGCAACGTTCTGACCATCATGGTATATTTCATATTCCGATTCGATGGGTTCGAAATAATCCCTGTCCAGGTTACCCATAGTGAGATACAGGTAGTTCCAGTTAGCAGAGCCGTTAGGGTTACAAGCGGCATCATACGTATAGTTCCGTCCTACCTTCACCTTGTATTCGATTTCAAGCGTATCGTTATGATAAAAACGGTCAAGATTCATTTGCGAGGGAACAGCCACATCATTGTTATCAATGCCGTCGTCGTTTGCGTCGCCTTTAAGGTAATTGATGCGTTTTACAGTCAATGACCTTAGGCTGACACCTTCGTCGGGGCTGCATTTAACAAATACTTCGGGATAAGTTTTCTTGTACAATTTGTGAGTTACATTTGCATTACTTACAAAGTCAACAGTATAGCTCAAATTATGTTCAAGTGTAGATACCCCGTAACAAATACCTTGAACGTAAAATTCCGCTTTACCGTTTTTGGAAAAATAATCGGCAGTTGTAAAATTATAGGGTATTTCGATGGTGTAGGTGGTACCTGATTGGGTAATAAGCGGGCCAAGGTCTTTGCCCGGATTGATGCCGCTGAATATTTTGGCGCCCGTCAATTGCAGGTTATTAGTTGCATGAAACGTAATGATGACCTTACTGGTTGTGCTTTTCTGGTTTCCAAACCAATTTTGTGCATCATACATAGGAAAGACAGTGGTGAGGTTACCAAATTCGAAAAAGATGGTTTTCGTGCTGTTTTCCTGTACGTCTATCCGTACGATGTCGGCAGTCATTAACTCGGGTATATAGCTCGTGTTTTGCGAACCGATATGGATTCCCGAACTGTTGTACGAGTTGAAAAATGCACTCCCGATGGTAGCCGTTTTACCGGGTTCGCGGCAAAAGTCGGAATAAGTGATGGTTCCACTTTCCACATAACAGAAAAATGCACCTGAAAGCATGTCGGTGGTTGCTGCTGTGTAGCGTTCCATCGGTTTCCTGCGCACCGGGTAAGTGATGGTAGCTGTCCGGCCGGACGGAATTATCAGGTTGGTAATGGTTAGCGATTGGGCATTCTGTACAGAAGCAATCGGATCGTAAGACGGGGTACCGCTATCCAGGGTGATTGTCACTTCATTGGTATTGATCCATTCGTTTTCGGCTTTAAGCGTAAACGGAATATTCACGTAGTAAGCATCATCCTGCCCTTTGTTTTGCAATGTCAGCACAAAATTATTCGCATTCCCGTTTTCCACGATGTTGGCAGGCGATTTGAGCGTCCTTACCAATTCGGGCTTGCCCGTAGGTTCGAAAATCGACAGGTTACCATACAGAGTGGTGGCCGGCTTCTGGCATTCCCATTCTACCCAGATCGTTTCTTTCCGGGGCCCGCAAATCAATGCATCCGGACTTTTGAATTCAAATTCAATTGTCATGCTCTCGTTATAATCCAAATACCTGTCCCGGTTGCCAATGGTTCTGAAGTCGGCATCCGACAAGGTGATCAGATAGGTATCCAGACCGTTGGCTGTTGTTGGACCGCTAAAAGTAAGCGTCCGGGTGGTACCCCTGATCTTCGCATTCTGCAGTATTCCGATACCCGATGTGATTTGTACAACGAAATTGAAAACGGTAAGCTTTCCGTCGCCGGTATTTTTGATGGTGAGCGCCTGTACCTTGGCCACTCCCATTTCGCTTTTCAGGAATGTCAAGTTGCTCCCCTGTACCCAAGTCATCATCAGGTTACCTTTATACACGTTGTAGTTTGTGTACTTGATGCGGTCGCCACGTCCGGCCTGGTTGATGTTATTGGTCTGTTCCTCCACCCCGTTCGGGTCGTTGGGGGTCAATACCTTTACCGCATCGTTTTTGGCTCCCAGGGCGGCGCTACATTCAGCTTTGCGTGTTATTTTGAAATGAACCATCTGGTCTTGCTCCAAAAGCACTGTATTAACGGTAAAAGTAAGCACATTACCGTTAATCACAGGATTACTTACGCCGAATGTACTGGCATTGTCGATCACATTTTCGTATGAAACATAAGTGATACCGGCAGGGAGTGTAACTTCTACCGTGGGATTATCCAATGCTCCCCGTACTACTTTGAAATGCAATTCGATCACATCGATAATGCCGCTGCCTGCATCCAAACGTCCCGATAGCGATTTGGGCGTATTGTTGAGCCACGCTATCTGGCGGAGGTCATCATCGAGCAAGGTAAAACGGAATCCGGTGTTAGTACCGTTCTTCGCGTTTTTACTGGCTTTGATATGTACTGTAAATTGTTTGTCTTTCTCTACAATGTTATCCTGAATAATTTCCAGGGGAATCATTTTGGATTTTTCACCGGGATTGAAGGTGATTGTGCCTGAGTATGAGCTGAAATCAATGTTTGTATCCGGGGTAAGCCACCAATCGACTTCCACCGGCAAATAACTGGCATTCGACAATGTTACCTCAATGTTAAACAGATGATAACCGGGCCCAGTGCCTTCCCAGACCTGTGAAGGTCCGTTTTGCGAAATATTTGCTTCCGGCGGGCTGTCGTCGCTTGTAATTTTTGTTTCTACCGAGGATTGTAGTAGGGAAACATTATTGTTCAAAGGAATCAACTCCAACAGAAAGTACTCGTCCAACTCATACATATCATCGTCGACAATGTTAATGGACAATGTTGCTGTTGTATTCACCAGGTTAAAATTCAACGTGTAGCTTATTTCACCGCCACTGAAAGTGCCTCCGCTTGCCCATGCATCAACATAATTTCCCGGAGCATCGGATAATGTAGCCCCATTTTTGGTTGGTTTGAAAACGGCTTTCACTTGCGAAAGCGCTTCGCCTTTACTGCTGATGGTGAAAGTGAGCGTTTTACTCGGGTTTTCCGAAACACTGATGGTTGCAGGTCCCTCGATGGTGATTTGCCTGAGTTTGATTTCCGTCAGATCGTCGGGGTTCGGGTTGGGTTTTGGCGTATCGCCATCTACGGAATAAGAATATACCGATTGTGTGTTGCTGTTGTAAAAGGCTTCGATAAAGGCAGCCTGGGCAAAATTCCGTCCGTCGTAACCTGCCGTCAATTTCACCCTGTAGGTTAGTGCAACTACGGCACTGGAACCAGCAGGCATCGACCCGTTTGATCCCAACAGGTTGCCACTACCGTTGTAAGCAGCATTCCTCGATAACGAAGCGCCACCCGATACGCTGGTAATTTGTACATCGTAATTGGTGACGCTGGCAATGATGCTTTGGAAAAGGCCACTGATATTATCCTGTAGGAAAATATTGGTTAAGTTTTCGGTCCCCGAATTCTGGATGTAGTATGTTTGCTCGATGACATTATATCCGCTGATGATGCCGGTTATTTCGGCCTTTTTAGCCAAACCAATGACAGCAGCGCCTTCTGCTTTGTGAATGAAGGCGGAGACGAAAATAAGTATAAAACAAGCGGCAACCCCTTTCAACCGTAAAACATTTATCATGTTTTAAACTATATATTACATACCGAATATATTGATGAATATTGATTTGTTTCGTATCTGTGAGAAAATGAATTACATCACAAAATCAAAACTAGAAACAAATATACCCGGCAGTTGTTTTTTTGTTAATGATGTATTATTACATACGAGATTTATTCTATTTAGTTACATCCCATTGTAATAAATTTTCACATTGGATATACATTGACATATAGATGGACAAAGATATAACCATCTTTCAGAAATATCAATGCAGAATATGGTTATCAAAGATATTATCTAAAGATACCTCGATTTTGTTTATTATGATGTAGATTGTACTATGCTTATTAACAGACATAAATAGATGTTTCGACTCCACTTCGTTACGCTTACAATGACGATGTCGCGTATGGATAATTCTGGTTCTATTGATATTGATGTCCTAACAGACAATTTATCGCAGTGATCTTGCCCGAATGAACTCGTTCAGGCGGGCTCAAGCCGTAAAGCGAGTAAATCCGGTAAAGAAATATGTGATTGCGTTAGAAAATAAAGATTTTATTTTGACTGCATTCTTTAGAGAAGAAGATAATCCAGTACTTGCATTGGTAAAATTTAAACAACATAAAACAATAAATAACTGATATTCAAAATATAGCACACATATATTTAGTTTAATTTAAAAAATTAAAAATAAATTTAATTTTTTAAAAAAACATTTAAAAAATTAGTTTATATTTGCAGTAATAAATATAATGTATATCCAATCGAATAAAACAAGTATAATAAAATGAATACCAAGATTTTAACCAAAGCTGAAGAACAAGTAATGCAAACCCTGTGGAGACTGCAACGGGCAGGTCTTCGCGAAGTTACCGAGTCAATGCCCGAACCCAAACCCCATACCAGCACGGTTGCTACGATATTGAAAATTCTTACCGACAAAGGTTTTGTTAGTGTGGAAGCACTCGGGCGGATGCATTTCTATTCGCCGACCATCAGTAAGGAAGATTATTCAGGGCAGCGCATTGCCGGAATTGCCCATTCGTATTTCGATGGATCGTTCAACAAGGTAATTTCCTACATGATAAAAAATAAGAACGTAAGCATCGATGACTTGGAATTGCTTGTCAGCCAATTGAAAAAGAACCCAAAATGATACGGTCATGACCGCTTTCTTATCTTACCTCCTCGAGGTGATTGTCTGTTCTGCCCTTTTTGCGGGATGTTACTGGTGGATCTTGCGCAACAGCCGCTCCTACCAGTGGAACCGTTTCTATATCGTAGTTTCCGTCATGCTGTCGATAATTTTCCCATTGGTGGATATCCCTGTGTCTATGTCATATATCGCTATGCCGACGGCTACGAATGATATTGCTCATGTTGTGATGGCCCCGGTCGAAGTGACGAATGTACCTGTTACATCCGGTATACCGTCACTTCCCTGGCCGTGGCTGGCATGTGTGGCGTGCATGGTTGTCACGTTCCTGTTGCTTGTGAAAGAAACAATTTCCTTTACCCGGATCATACGCCTAAAACATCAATCCGATAAGATATTTACGCCGGATGCCGATCTGTATTGCACCGACGATGAAACCGCACCTTTTACCTTTTTCCGGTCGATCTTCTGGAAAAAAGGAATTCCTGTTGATTCCGGCGAAGGCCGTTGCATGCTCCGCCACGAGTTGGCGCATGTACGTTTCGGCCATAGTTGGGACAAAGCCCTGATGCAGCTCGCGTGCTGCATGTTCTGGATGAACCCGTTCTTTATGTTGCTACGCCGCGAGCTCGAATTAGTGCACGAATTCGCAGCCGACAGCGAAAGCATTGGCGAAGGCAACGCCGGAGAGCTTTCATCCCTGATTTTGTGTACGTTGTACCCAAATCATTACCACGACTTTACCAGTCATTTTTTTCAATCATCTATCAAAAGAAGAATAGCCATGATAACCAATATTAAAAAACCACCGATGGGTTTGTTACGTAAATTAAGTGTAGTGCCCGTCATCTTGATCGCGTTGTACGCCTTTTCGGTAAAGGCAGTGGTTCCATCACCCGTCCAGGCCGGTGAGTCGGAATCCATATCGTCAGGCCCGGTAGCCGTTTCACCTTGGACTTCCCAAAATGCCTTGGAAGACGGGATTACTGCCGCTGCCTTCACAAAAAAGACAGATTTAAGCAATGTTGCAGTTCCTGTCAACAGCGAACCTGAAAGAAAGATTAAACCCGCGCATGTTGTCGATGAAAACGATGCAGAAGCATCTGCCACCCAATCGAGTGTCCAACAGGATGACGAAATATTTACCATTGTTGAAAATATGCCAAAGTTTAACGGGAAATATGCCGAAGTAGGTTTTCGGGATTATGTGAGTAAAAACACAAAGTATCCAGCCGAAGCTTTGGAAAAAAAGATTTCAGGTAAAATAATTGTTGAATTTATTATTGATCAGCAGGGAAATCTTACGGATGCAAAAATAATGCGTCCCATTGATCCGCTTTTGGATGCTGAGGCTTTACGGGTGGTCAAGTCTTCCCCAAAATGGACACCCGGCACGCAAAGAGGTAAAGTTGTAAAGGTGAAATACTTTTTTCCTGTGACTTTCAAGTTTAATGATGACAAGCCGCCTGTAACATCCGGAGAAAAGGAGGGTGAAAAGCTTATTATCGTGGAAGACAAGCCGCCTGTAACATCCACTGCAAAAAAAGACGAAAACACTTCTCAGAGAAAGATAGCACCGATAGATAAGGGCGATATATTCACTATTGTTGAAAATATGCCTAAATTCAACGGAAAAGTTGCTGAGGAAGGATTTCGCGAATATGTGAATGCGAATATGGTTTATCCTACTGAAGCGCAAAACAATGGGATTTCCGGCAAAGTAATTCTTGAATTTACGATTGATGAGCAGGGGGACCTCACGGATGCAAAGGTAATGCGCCCCATCGATCCGCTTTTGGATGCCGAGGCTTTGCGAGTGGTCAAGACCTCTCCCAAATGGACACCCGGTACGCAAAGGGGTCAAACAGTTAAGGTAAAGTACTTTTTCCCTGTGACGTTCAAATTAAACAAATGATTTTTTAAAAACAATCACACAGGCTGATATGATATTACACCAGCCTGTGTGATTGCATATAAGTCGGGAACAACTACTTATGCTTTTCGAGCCTTTGTTCGATCTGTTCCCCGATCTGCTCCTGTCCGTAAGTATCGGCGATCCTTGTTATTTCTTTCAATAACTCCACATTCATTTGCGCTTTTCGTTCCACCGATTCGAAAAATTGGGGAGGCAATGAATAGAAATAATCCAGTTCGTCCATGATATCATTTGTATAACCGGTAAGCACAGCATTGGCTTTTTCCGTTTGTTCCGCCTGGTACAAGACTTCGGCCTGCAATAACGAATAAAAGTCATAGGGTACTTTGGAGGCCGGGAATAACGCTAAACCACGGTCGAGTACTTCCACGGCGCGATCGTGCTTGTCTTCTTCCAGTAATTGTGCTGCCAGACGGGTATATGTGTGCCGCACCCGCATCACCGACAGTGTACGCAAGGTCTGGCTGTCGAGCCACACGTCCGGGTCATCGATCCCATCCCAACGGAAAATATTCATCAACCGGTCGTACAGGATATCCGTATCGATGCGACCTGCCGTAAGGATACTTTCGCTTGATGTCTTTATAGGCACCAACCGATATGCTGCACCTTCCAGTTGCAGGTAATCGTCAAGTCCAACCGTTCCACTTTGTTTACAGGCTGTCCAATATACCGGGCGTTCCCAATTATTGGCCGCAATAATCTCAAGTACCATCCATTGTTCTTTGGTCATATAGGATGACGAAATCCGGAACGGCAATGTATCTAGTATATTCCCGGCAAATTCGGGTTTTACTGTGCCGCTGGTTAACACCTTTTGTTTATCAATCGGCAAGGCAAAGTTCCTGGACATGATATAATCCAGTTCGGTACCCGGTTCCGGGATTAACTTGGTACGAGGATCATCGCTGTCAATAAAATCAAGCGCTTGCCGCAGAGGGATCGTATCCTGGTAACGGTTGATGAGATAAACGATATCCCGTCTACCCCTCAGGTATTTTTCTTCGGGTAATGTGATCGGGAGCGGGGTTGCGTCGTAAACCGCCAGTTTCATCTGGCTGATGTACCAGTCGGCACGCAAAAGCATCAGGTTCACTACACGCACGTCGGTACGTATGCCTTCCACTTCCTGCAAATACCACAGGGGAAATGTATCATTATCACCAACCGTAAACAGAATGGCATTAGGTGCGCACGAGTTCAGGTAATTATAGGCAACGTCGCGTGCCGAGTAACGTCCCGAACGGTCATGGTCGTCGTAATTCTGTTGGCCCATGATCACCGGTACAGGCAGCGAAATCAGGCAGGCTATAAATGTTGCCACTTTTGCCGGGACCCGTCTGCTCAATATATCATAAATGGCTGCGACACCCAAACCTATCCATATCGCAAAAGCATAAAACGATCCCGCATAAGCGTAATCCCGTTCACGAACCTGCAATGGTGTTTGATTCAGGTAAATCACAATGGCAATGCCTGTCATAAAAAACAGTACCATCACCACCCAGAAATATTTCACATCGCGCTGTAATTGCCATAACAATCCTATCAAACCAAGTATCAGGGGTAGCATGAAATAAACATTTCGTCCCGGGTCATTTTTCATCTTAGCTGGTAGCGTATCCTGAGGGCCAACACGTGGAATATCCATAAACGGGATCCCGCTTATCCAGTTCCCGTTGAGGATTCCGCCATCGGCTTGGACATCGTTCTGCCTTCCCGCAAAGTTCCACATGAAATAACGCCCATACATGTGGCCAAGCTGATAGGTAAAAAAGAAACGAAGATTTTCGCCGAATGTGGGTTTGTGCAGGATTTTTTCTTTCCCGTCCTCACCTGTTACCTTTACCGGTCGCCCTTTCACACCTCCCCACGATTTGTACATCTCAATGTGCGAGGGATCGGGGCTGTACATTCTCGGGAAAAATGTGTTGAACCCCGGATCGTATACCGGTTTCACATTCCTGTATGTTATTTCATAACGTCCGTTCAGTTTGGTATATACGGGGCTTCCATCTGCTCTTCCCGTATCGGGGGCATTATAATATTGGCCATAAAAAAGCGGACGATCGCCATATTGTTCGCGGTTGAGATATTCCATCAATGTAAAAACATTGTCGGGGCTATTCTCATCCATCGGTGGGTTGGCCAATGAACGGATCACGACCATACTGTATGATGAATATCCGATAATGATGACAGTGACCATTAATATAATAGTATTGAACAAGTGCTTTTTACGTGTATATGTAACATATAAACCATAAACCATAGCAAAAGCAAGCAATGCGATATACGCCAGTACTCCTGTATTATATGGCAAACCAAAACTATTGACAAACAATAATTCAAAATAGCCGGCAAGTTTTACCACCCAGGGGATGACTCCGTAAAGAATTCCGGCCAGGATCAATATTGAACACAAAATTGTCACACACACACCCTTACGCGAGGGTTCATATTTGCGGAAATAATAAATCAGCACCATTGCAGGGATAGCCAGCAGGTTGAGTAGGTGTACCCCGATGGATAACCCCATCATGTATGCGATCAGTACCAGCCACCGGTTTGCGTAACGGCTATCGGCTGCTTCCTCCCATTTGAGCATGGCCCAGAATACTATGGCTGTGAAAAACGACGATGCGGCGTACACTTCGCCTTCTACAGCCGAAAACCAGAAAGTATCGGAAAATGTATATGCAAGTGCGCCGATAGCTCCACTTGCCATGATAACAGCCTGCAAAGTCTTCGATTCCTGAACCTGATGACGCATACCCAGCACCCTACGGGTAATGTGTGTAATACTCCAGAACAGGAATAAAATAGTAAAGGCGCTTGCCAAGGCAGAGAATACATTCACCATCCAGGCAACTTTATCCACACCAGGCGCAACAATGGCAAACATCTGTGCCAACAGTAGAAACATCGGCGCACCGGGAGGATGTCCCACTTCGAGTTTGTTGGCCGCAGCTATAAATTCTCCACAGTCCCAAAAACTGACCGTAGGCTCGGCTGTAGACAGGTAAGTACAGGCAGCAATGATAAAGCAGCACCAACCTGATACATTATTCAATATTCGATAGGATCGCATTGTAGATTAATTTTCACAAAAATAAGTGAAAACCTAATGAAAACGACAATTGTAGCAATTAAAAACAAGTTGATAAGTATTTTATATACATAAATAAACAATACAGATTATTATATAGCTTACTCAAGGTACATTCGTCACAGAAAATCACACTTTCGTCAAAATAATCGGAATGGCACATCATCATATTTTACTGTATATCTTATAGATATAAAAATCACATTTTTTCAATAAATATTATTCGTCAAATGAAACCATTTTTTTTAGGTCGCGTATAATATAGTGAACAAATCAAAAAAAGTAAAGTAACAACAAAAAAATTAAAGGTATGAAAAGTGTGAAGTTAGTTGCATTTGTGTTTTTTGTGATGACGCTTGTGATAAGCTGTACAAAAGAAGAAGATCCGATCGCGACAGATCCGATTGAGCAAAAAAGTGGTGAGGATGCTGATGATCAGTCGGGAAATGACCCGGGAAAAAACGATAGCGGGGATGACCAAGGGAAAGATGATACCAGTGGAAAAGACGATTCTGGTAATCAAGGTGGCAATAATGGCAATGATCAAGGACAGAATAATGGTTCCGGCAACAATCAAGGAAATGATTCAGGAAATAGTGGAAAAGACGATTCTGGTAATCAAGGCGGCAATAATGGCAATGATCAAGGACAGAATAATGGTTCTAACAATAATCAAGGGAATGATTCAGGAAATAATAGCGGACAGGATAACACACCGGCCAAAGAAAATCCGGCTGACAACGTGCCCTCCATTGTAAATGGAACAACCGTAGAAGTCACCATCTCGAATAAACAACTTCAGATTGAACTATACGATGCTTTCACCCAGAAAGAAGCAAAGCAAGGTGGAGTTGCTGTTGAACTAACGGGTTCGAATAAAGTTGTATACAAGGCTACCAGTGATAACAATGGCGTTTGTAAATTCAATGATCTACCTGATGGCAAGTACACAGCCAACATTGCAAAAACAGGATATTATTGCCCGGCTGTATCCGGTAGCGTCATCAAATTATACCAAAAGGCCAAAGGGTATATTTCAGGACTTACTTTTTATCAAAGGACTAACGGTATAGCCTTCAAAGCAAAATTGAATGATATCACGATCCCTTCAGGAGTAAAAGAAATAACGCTCAGGTTCTTCGTTTCGAAATCGCAGGATGTTTCGAAAACCAACTTTGGATTCGAAGGTAATAAAACTGGTGTGTCAACAATGCTAGTCGAAGTGCCTGTATCGAGTATCAATAACAATGAAATTGACTATCGGGATTCAAGATTGTGTGGTTGGAGGGATGCCTTACAAGGTACGGGCGCATACATGACCTGTTACATTACCAGCACCTACAAAATTGATAATGACAATTTCAATAAAGATAGTAAAAACAATGAAAACTCGGGATTAGGAGCCACAAAATCTGCAAATTACTTCTGTAGATAGTCGAATCAGATATTCAGAGGTATATACAAACGAGCGGGCTGGTAAAAACAGCCCGCTCGTTTGTATATACCTCTGAAAACAACCAAAAAACACATCTATTTTGACGTTCGTCAAAGATATTGATACTCTTGTCAAAATAATTTTTTTTTGAGATAAAAACCTTGCAACTTTGCATTGTTAAATCAGGAAAATTTTAATCTTAATATTTTAATTGATATGAAAAGAATGTTTCAATTTGCAAAAACAGCCGCTCTGGTTTTTATCGGAGCAAGTTTGGTAGTTAGCTGCCAAAAGGATACTCCTTCTGAAAATGGAGGAATCACCACAGAAAATGGTGAGAAAGTAACATTAAAAGTTGCTGAACGTGTTTTCGAGAGTAATGATCCATTGTATGCAGCGGAAGATTGGGATTATGCCAACAATGGCAACCAGGTGAACTTTTTGAAAGAAGGGCAGCAAGTTAATCCCGATTTCTTGGAAAATGTTCCTTCCGGTATAGTAGTAAAAGAAGGTGGTTTTATTTATTTGACTTATGTTGGTAAGATCGCAGCCTTCAATAATGTTCTTGGATATTATTATTACAATCCAGACGATGCAGGTTTCAATGCCAATAAAGAAGGATATGTACTCAATCAGGTATTTACTTCAGATAAGAATGGTGTGAGTTTTAAACAAGTAGTATATGCATATACTACAGGTCTTAGCTTTGGAACAACATTTAAGTTAGGAAAACATGTCGAGGGTAATGATATGGTTCCTTTTGATAAAGGTGATGTTGTAGGTTTTTACTTATTGCCTAATAAAGGTACAACAGCATCAGAGATTATATTAGAAAAAGATAATGATAATAGGCCTGTTTTTATTGCAACGGACAAAGAATTGAATAAAACCGTAGGTGTAGAGGAAGGTAAGATTTCCCATATTATGGGTGTTTCATCTTGCGGTGATGTGGTTGTTGCTTTTGAAGACTTGAATTCAATGTCTGCACAGAATAGAATGAACAGCGACGAAGATTATAATGACCTTATTTTCACTGTTCGTGAAGCAAAAGACACAAGGAATACGGTAACTTTAGGATACTTTGTAGAAGAAAGTGAGCCTTTTGAACTTCCTCAACTTGGTGATCCTGAAAATTGCTTGAAATGCATCCCTGACCAAGATATAAAGGCTTGTTTTCCAGTGCTTTTCAAAGAAGGTGATAGTAAACCAGAAAAAAGCGCTTTTGCTCCTTTGTTTGATGGATCGTCAAAAGATGGTTTTATTACCATAACCGATAATACAAATCTTTATGCGTGGCTTGAATATAAATATTGTGGTTACAATAATACAATCGGATGGTATTACTATGATGAAGCCAAGAATGGAATAATAGATATTAAAAAATCTGTTACTGTTGATGAGACTGAAAACGGAATTATTAAGGCTGAACATATTATTTATGGAAATGCTAAAGGATTGATAGGTAATATTTCTCCTATTGTTTCCACTTTAATTAAAGATGTTAATGATGTTGCTGTCCTTTTTGAAGAAGGAAAAAAGATAGGTTTCTTCATTATCCCGACTTTAAATGCACAAACTGGTGGCTTTAAGTTTGTTGCAAGTGGTGGTGGTGACAATCCAAGGTTTACCACCGTTAATAATTCGCCTACCGATAAAACGACTCAAGCACAGTTGATCATGAGTGGTTCATGTAATTCATTGTTGGTCGCTTTTGAGGACAAGGATTCAAAGGGACCTTATTCCGACAATGATTTCAACGACGTCGTATTTACTGTATCCGACAATCCAAGTACCACAACGATAGCAAGCCAAAATATCGACTTCTTCAACTTTTATAGTTTGGAAAATTTATTAATCAAACTGGGACTTTTACCAATCATCCCGTAAGGTAATCTGATAAAAAAGCCGCGAATTTCGCGGCTTTTTTTATTCCTTTTTCCAAAATAATTCATAACTTGCCTCTCAAATGCAAGCAATATGAATTACCAATATCGAAATTTTCCCACTCCACAAGTGGTAGCACAGCAATTTGCAATGATCTTTGCTGAGTGGGCAGTTCATCAATTACAGGAAAAAGAACATTTGTCTATAGCCATATCCGGAGGAAATACACCGCAACTGTGGTTTGCCGAACTGGCAGGAAATTATACAGAAAAGATAGATTGGGCAAAGCTACATTTCTTTTGGGTGGACGAGCGTTATGTGTTACATGATCATCCTGAGAGTAATTATGGTATCGCTTGCAAACTTCTATTCAATAAAATAGATATCCCGCAAACAAATCTTCATCCTATACCGGTAACAGGTGATATAGAAATGGATATAGAATCGTATAGCAAGGATATAGAAAATCATGTTCCCGTAAAAAACGGCTGGCCGATATTCGATCTGATTACATTAGGCATGGGAACTGATGGACATACAGCATCCATCTTTCCCGGCCAATTGGAATTATTTAAAAGTAATGTTCCTGTATGCGCATCAGAAAATCCGCATAGCGGTCAACAACGGATTACACTTACAGGGCCTGTGATCAATGAGGCAGAACTAATCTATTTTTTAGTTACAGGAATCGAAAAGATACAATTACTCAACAATATTTTCAATGAAAAACCAGGGTGGAAAATTTACCCGGCATCGCATGTACGGAAAGAGAATACCATCTGGCTGACCGATATTAATTTGGATGCATTCTAATATTTAATCCAAATTATTAACAAGAAACCGAAACAAAAAATGTCATTTTTCGTATACATTTATTGCGTAATGATCGTATCATGGTTAGTTGTTGAAAAATAGAATGATAATTATTAAAAAAATGAGAAATTGTCATGGGATGAGAATTTTGTCCATATTTTTACAATTTTATTTTACTCCAAAATATATAGAATGTATCATCGGTAGAAACATAGAGTAAAAATGGTATAAGCGTACAGGCCACACACTTGACTTTTATGGCACAAAACATACGATTTGTTGTTCCAATAAATGAATTCGATTCAGAAAATTCTTCCATGGGGGAACCGGTTTCTCAATGTCCGTTGCCTTCCCAGGAAAAAGATTCTATGGAGTTGAGTGGCAGCGAACAATCGACTTTTTTAACAAAGACTCAAATGACCCCTTTGAATACGGGAAAAGCATCTGATGGACGTAATCGCTACCTCGACTTGTTTACTCAACTTAATATCATCGAGGATTCGTTCGAATTTGTCCGTCTCGTTTTTCATTTCGACCCCTTTCAATGTGTATACGCAGGAAGTTCTTTTGAAAAGGTATACGGCTACTCATGCAAGGATATTTATGAACGAACCGATATATTTTATGAAGTGGCACATCCCGACGATGCTGATTTTTTGATGCAACAAATTAAAGCGCTTCTTAAAAACGGGTATAATGAATTTACGTATAGAATTATAACCAAAAATAGCGAGGTGAAATACCTCAAAATGAATGCCTGGTGTCAACAGGACGAAAACCGTTCGCATGTCATCAGTTGTTATCAGAAAGACATCACTCCGCAGATGGAAACAGGCAAAAACCTGAAAAAAAGCCTGCAAAAACATCACCATATTTCCGATATTGCCATAACACTCAATTCAGTTGATGACTTTGAACTTAAATTACAATTAGTTATCAACAAGATAGGGAGATCCATCCAGGCTGATCAGGTGAGCCTGTATGAAATCGACGATAAGCATCGGCAGATGGTTTGCCGGGTTATCTGGGCAAAACAGGATGTGATTACCCCAGCCGGGATCATAGTTGAAATTCCCCCACTGAAAAGCCTGCCTGAATATATCAACACTTTACAGTTCTCGGCTGGCGATATACTCAATGGATTCATGCGCTATTGGGAAAAACCGGCACAGGTGCAATCATTGATACTTGTCCCCATACGCATCAAACAAAAAATGTTCGGGTTTGTAGAATTGGTCACTGTCCACGAAAAAAGGAAATGGAGCGACGACGACCTGAGCTTTGTTGGTACGACCGGGAATATGATGGCCAGCTTCTACGACCGTAAAAATATCAATGACGAGCTGAATCTGAATTACCTGAACCAGTCATTGCTGGCCAATGTATCGTCAAGACTCAACCAACACACTGATGACAAAGGACATGTCCTGCAAGAAATATTAGATTATATCGGCAAAAAGAAGCCTGGAATCGAACATCTTTTCATTTATCGTTACAATGCGGAAAATGGCTACTTCCGCAAGATGCATGAGTACCAGAATCCTGTATTCCATTTGAGATACAATTCGCGCGAAGAATATAACGGTATATTGTTTGCTGAAGTCATCCCTTCGTTAAATACCGGAACGACATACGTCATCAACGACATTGCACAACTTCAGCAGGAAATACAGTTTGTTTTAAGCCAACTGGGTATTAAATCCATATTGATTATCCCGTTGTTTGTCGAAGGTCAGTTTTATGGTGTATATGGTCGCAGCATTTATTCGCATTACCATACATGGAAAAAATGTGAAATAGAGACATGTCAATCATTTGCCCTTAGTATCAGTCATTTTATTGAACGGCAGTCTATTGTAAAAAAACTGAGGGATAGCGAACAAAAGTTCAAAGATATTTCCGGAAAACTTCCCGGATGCGTTTTCCAAGCCACATTATCGTCAAGAGAAGAAATTACAGTAGATTACCTGAGTCCCCAATTCGAACAATGGACAGGAAGTAAACCTCTTGCAAAAAGTCATTTGGAAAAAATCCAACAGGCTATACATCCTAATGATTATGAGGCTTTTTCCAAATTCAAGAAAGAGTTGGAAAACTTGCATACGGAAATATCCTTTGAAGGACGTTTCTATTTTCCGGTTATAGGATTCAAATGGCTGATTGTTAAAGTATCCCTGTTTGAAATAAAGCCTTCGGGTGACCGGATTTATAATGGATTACTGATCGACGTTACCGGAAGCAAACAAACAGAACTGAAACTGGCAGATGCTAATGTATCTATTCAGAGCATCATCAATAATCTTGAAACAGGCGTATTACTGGTGGATGATCATGACCAGGCGCTTTATGTGAACGAAAAGTTGCTGGAGATGTTGGCATCCGTTGGCGTCTTTGATGTGGAGGCTAATCAGTACCATCAAATACTGAATGCCACTTATGATTTAGTCAGGGATGGAGCAGGATTGAGGACGCATACAAGTAACCTGATGAAAAACCATATCGAAGAAAGGGGCAAGGAATTATTCCTCTATAAATCGGCAGAATTCATCACACGCGATTACATCCCGGTGTTCCGCGACCAACGTTTTTTTGCACATCTTTTTATTTTCAACAATATCACACACGCAAAATTGCAAGAGCTTGAAGTTCGGAAAGCATTCAGGCGTGTACGTACCATCATCGATTATTCGGACATCGGGGTTTTGCTTTTAAGCGAAAATGAAAAGATATTGATTGTTAATGAACAATTCCTCAGGATGCACCACATGGAAGGATCGGCAAGCCAGTTCGTCAATCAACCTTTCCGTAATTTGTGGACAAAAGTGACCGAGGATATTCATTTGGAAGGTATTAGTTTCGAATTGATCAGGGATGCGGTACATTCGGGAAAACGAATTATCAACCGGGAAATTATCATTAACGGCGTCAGTACATTGAAATGCTTTATCGAACCGGTTGCTGACGACAGCCAGTTGCAAAAGGGAATGCACGAAACCCTGATTCAAGTTATTGATATCACTGCCCAGAAAAACATTGAACATACATTACGCAAAGCCAAGGAAGAAGCGGAAGTAATCGCCAATGCCAAGTCACATATCCTGATGACAATGAGCCACGAGATACGCACGCCACTCAATGGAATATTGGGCTTTTCGAGCATGCTGAAAGAGTCGCTTGGTGATCCCTATCAACGTGAGATGGCGGAAGTAATCGACCAAAGCGGACGGCGGTTGCTGGAGACCTTAAATGCAATCCTCGATTTCTCAGTCATCCAGTCCGACAAAAAGACACTTAAAATTACTTCGGTGAGTGTCAACAGTATCGTGCAGGAACAAGTGAGCTTGCACCGGGCAATAGCAACACAAAAGGGGCTTTACCTGTATGCGGAAATTAAGGGGCATATTAATATTGCCATTTCGGAACAGGCATTATATAAAATACTGCATAACATCATCAATAATGCGATCAAATATACCATCAAGGGTGGGATAAAGGTTGAAGCATGCATTGCTACAATTAATGACAGCGAATGGCTTGAATTGAAGGTGATTGATACGGGTGTAGGTATCGACGAGTTCAAACATAAAACCATCTTTGAACCTTTCCGTCAGGAAAGCGAAGGTTACGGAAGAGCTTTCGAAGGTGCGGGACTTGGGTTGAGCTTGGTGAAGGAGTATGTGCAGAAAATGAACGGAAAAATCGGTTTGACCAGTCGTAAAAGCGAAGGTTCCACTTTCACAGTCCTGTTACCCAATGTTTATTATAACAATAATGACATGTCGACGGAAATCATAGGATTGTTACCCGAACTTCCCGATACGGGAGATTATGGATTTGTGTTAAACATTTAACCGATAATAACGGTTATCTTTATTAGGGAACCTCTAAAAACCCTAAATCCTTTTAAAGTAATTTTTATGGACTGATTTTTGAAATTCAGAGATTCACTATTTTTTCACCCTCTTTTACAAATTTATTGATTATTAACTGATTAAAATTCATATCAAAAAAGTAT
>JAVBSH010000207.1:0-22038 GCA_031547085.1 Bacteroidales bacterium | reverse complement strand
ATCTTTCCAGCCGCTTGATACTCCTTCTGACCCTGGGCGCATTTGTGTCCGTATTTCTTCATATAGACTCTCCTCTTCCTTTATCTGTTCTTTCAGGATGTTGGCACGAAGAAGCGTTTTTTTCGATTCGAACACACTGGTTGATTCCACCGGATAAATCACCGCACCAATGATAGGGCTTATTTTAGGAACCACCAATCCCAAGACGATCCATACCAAAAGCAACACATTGATGGACAGGATTGAATTCCGGGTCAGCGCCGAAACCCACAGGCCAAGATTGAACAAGGCAAACAGGAATATGAGGCTGATACCGATCATTACAAGCACTGCCGGGAATAACTCTGCCGAAAAAATGGGGATAATACCCGAAAAATAGACGATCAACAAAGCAACCAGCATCGAAAGCAGGAAAGGAACCAAAAATACGACATAATTTCCGATTAGCTTTGCCATAAGCACCTGTCGGCGTAATACGGCATTGGAAAGCACACCACGCAATACGCCCGATTCCTTATCGCCCGATATGGCGCTAAATGTGAACACAATGGCAAGTATCGAAAGTACAAAAGCGACGATAAAAGCAAAATCTATTTCGCCCAATAAATCCTTTTTGTTGTCGGGTTTGGCATACTCGATTTTGTAATCGCCGTCGCGGGATGTAATGACCTTGTAAGGCATTTTATTATCCAATCCGCGCGAAAAAATACTCAACGGCGATGGTGGATGAACACCTTCGGCTGCCATATAGGCTCCTACACGCCCTGTTTTATCGCGATACGACTGCACTTCCTGCTGATAATCGGACAAACGCTGTGAATAGTTTTTTACCGACACATAAAAACTCAGCGGGATGATGCTCAGGCACAGCACCAATACCACCCAGAAGCGGAAATCGATAATAGCGCCCTGGATTTCGCGGATGACTAATATTTTAAACGGACTTTCCATAATAGAACACGGATTTTTACGGATTTTTGACCTGCTGGGTCTTTCAGACCCGGTAGGTCTTGTTGAAATATATTAAACCTACCGGGTCTGAAAGACCCAGCAGGTTGGTTAGCGACGTTTACCTACGGCTTAACTTGATGCCGAACCACACCAATCCCACGATGATACCGATAAGCAACACCAGCAACATCACCGTCCCGAATACCGACGTTTTGGCATTTACCTGTATGCGGATGGTCTTGTCCTCGGTTTCCACCTTGCGGTTGTCGGCCAGCGCTTCGGTTTTGATCTTCACTTCCTGGGCGCCCACTCCGCCATCTTTTGGCGGGATGATGGAAATATGCACCGTGGTTTCCTTTTCGGGATCGAGTGTGCGGATGAGGTCGGGAGATACAACTGTACGCCAGCCCAACGGGTAATCGGTGGAAATCTTGATATTGTCCAGGCGGCGTGTCCCGGCATTACGTACGGTAATGTTCATCGAAACGCTGTCGCCCGTACTGATCTCGTGATAGAGATTGGTGGCACGCACTTCGATCTTTCCCTTTCCACGCGGAACCAGTTCTAATGCTTCGCTGCCGCACGACATCGCTGTCAATTGTTCGGGTGTGAATGACGAAATATCTTTCCCGGCAACCTGGTTGTATTGTTCGTTGGTGAGTGTCAGCACATGGAACTTGATGGGTTGGTCGATACGGATCTGCTCATCGTCGCGGTCGGGCAGGAACACGCGCAACGACAACTTTTTGGTGTTGACGCCCTGCGCAAACTTAATTTGCGATACTTTGCTGTTGTCGTCCACAAATTCGTAAGTAATTTGTTGCGGCAAGCCCACCACCATCAGGCGGTAAATATCGTCGGAGGTTGAGAAGCGTTCAAGGGTCAGCCCGTATGAAGCGCTCGAACTGAGATCGGCTTCCTGTGAGAATTGCATCGAGCTGATGTCAACCACGTTGATGCTGGCATCTTTCTTCAGGTAGATGTTTTTTTCGTCCTTTTTCCCGTTATAATTGAGCGACACACGCAAGTTTTCCACATCTTTCAATAGTTCAAAGTCGGCCGAAGCCTCTTTGCCGATCTCGATGGCCGAAATCTGGTACTCGTAAGGCGACCCGATGATGGTTTGGTCGGTAATATCCATCAGCGACACGAAAATGTTGTATACCTTTCCGGCACGCATTTCAGGCGTAAACACATCGAAATGTTCCTTGAACTGGCTCAGGTATTCCTCGTTGCCTTCGAGCGTGCTTTTCAGGGTCACTTTTACGCGTCGCTCGCCGTTGACCGTCTGGTACTTTATCGCCCTGTCAATAATGACGTACGATTGTTGCGAAATCAGTTGCAGAATCAGCTTTTGATAATCCACTTCGCGGCTCAGCAGTGTGTTTTTCGATTTGGTGTATTCGTTGGCCGAAATCGCTTTTTCATCGTACAGCCGGGTGTCATTCTCAAATTGCTGTTTGGCTACTTCATAGTCGGCACGCGCTTTTTTCAAGTCAAGCATGATAGAAGCCTTGTCCTGACCAGCATTTTGTGCCAATAAATTTCCCGAAAGGAAGGTAAAAAGGATGAAAACAATAGTTAAACGGATGTTATTCATTGGGTGATGAGTTATGAGTTCAATTATTCAGTTATTGGATCACTTGAGATTACATAGCTGCGGTTATTTTCGAAATCCCACATGGTTTTGCGTTTCAGGTCGGCCAACGCCAACTGGTAAGTGACATAAGCATCGATGTAGGCAAGCTGCACTTCCGAAAGGCGTGTTTGTTCCAGCGACAACTCCTGCCCTGTGATATCGCCGTTTTCGAACCGCAGTCGGTTGATACGGTAACTACGTGCAGCAATATCCTTGTTTTTCTGATTGATGCGGAAGCGTTTTTCGGCTTCGTACACGGTGCGTACAATTTCTCGGATTTCTTTTATAATCTGTTCGTTGGTATTTTCGAGCCGCATCTGTTTTTCGTTGAGCCTGATGGTTTGGCTTTTGACATAATTACGTTTGCGTCCCCAATCTATAATCGGAACAGACAATGTGAAAGTAACTCCGCGGTTTTGCGGCCGGTCGGCCATATTGTCGAACGACGACCTGAAAAGTTCCGCCACATTGCCTTCTGTCGGACTAAGTCCGGCAAAATCATAATATGCCGAAATATTACCTTTCACCTCACTGATACGTTTGGCACGGTCAATAGCAATCTCCTGCAACTTGATGTCATATTCGTTTTCCTTTACTTCCAATCGGTTGGCCAAAGCCTGGTCAATCGCCATTTGCAAATCGACAACCATCGTTTCGAATTCCATTTCGGCAGCAATATCCACCTCCTTGGTCATTTCCATGCCGATCAACAACTTGAATTCATCTTTCTGCCGTTCGTATTTCCCGATGCTTTCCGACAAACGGGCATCGTTTTGTGCTGCATCAATCTCTGTAACCAGTAAGTCACCTTCTGATATATTACCGGTTTCGAATTTCAGTTTGGCAATGCGCAAGGCTTCCTGTGAGTTGCGAAGCCGTTCTTCATTGATCTGCTTTTCGTATGCAGCCCGGTATACTTCATAAAAGCTCCGGGTTACGCTGTAAACAATATCCATTTGTACACGTGAGAAATACAGTTCGGAGCTTTTGTAATTATATTCGGCTTCTTTCAGATTTTCGCGCAACAGGTTTTTGGTAAATACCGGTTGGGTAAACGCGACTCCGAACTGGCTGTATGCCAGTTTTCGTTTTTGTGTGGAATAATCCTTCTGGAAAGTGGTACTCAGGTTTTGGTGGTACATTTCGCCCGTCAAAGCCAGGTTTCCCCCTGTAGGCAACACATAAGTGAAGCGCAGGTCACTTCCAAACTTTATGGAACTGGTAGAATTGTATACCGGCAAGGCATCGGCCTGGGAAACTTCCGTTACGCTTTCATTCCAGGAGGGGGTATATAAATTCAAATCCAACCGCGGTTTGAATTGCGCTTTGTAGTAAAGGTACTGGTATTGCATCGCCCGCCGGTTTTCGTCATTTGACCGTACGGTATAACTTCCGTGCAGAGCGATATCAATGGCCTGGTCAATGGTTAACAAGGTTTTCTCCTGTGCTCGCACCGGCAGCAATGATAAGATCAATATAATGGGTAAAAAAGTGTGTAATTTCATTTGGAACATCAGCTTTACTCATTAGCATAAGCAAGGATTATGCCAATCGAAATAACCGACTCATTTATAGTGCATTAAATTTTAATTGGCAAAAAATAAGAATACAAAAATGGGTAACATTTTACCCATTTTGCGAGTAGCTTGTTACCCATTTTGTGATGAGATCATTCATGATGATTTATTTCCCGCAGATAGCGCAGATCATCGCAGAAGAATGGAAAAAATCTGCGGGAAACTTTACAGTCCATATTTTTTCATCTTGTTGAAAAGTGTTTTTCTACTGATATTCAGGGCTTCGGCAACCATGGTCCGGTTATAATTATAACGCAGAAGGGTTTCTTCGATCAGGCTCTTTTCCACTTGGGCATTGGCTTCTTTTATTTTGTTGGTTTCGTTTTGGCTTTGCCGAGCTATAGGTTCATTCATCAGCACTGACTCAATAGATGAAGGGTAGCCTTTGATGCGCATCGGCAGGTGATCGGCATCGATCACTCCGTCCTGTGCGAGAATCATCGCACTTTGTATAGCATTTTCCAAGTCACGTATATTACCCGGCCAGTCGTATACTACCAGCTTGTCAATGGCCTCACGGGTGACTCCGTTAATATTTAATCCCAACACCTTGTTGTATTTTGCTATAAAGTAGTCGGTCAGTTGCGGAATGTCGTCACGGCGTTCACGAAGCGAGGGGACTTGTACTGTAAAGATATTCAACCTATAGAGCAAGTCGAGGCGAAAAGTGCCTTGTCGTACTTTTTCCTCAAGGTTACGATTGGTCGCGGCAATAATACGGACATCCACCGGAATCGGTTTCTTACCCCCCACACGGTTAATGGTTCTGCTTTCGAGCACACGCAAGAGTTTTACCTGAGCATCCAAAGGTAGTTCGCCTATTTCATCAAGCAAAAGCGTTCCCCCGTTGGCTTGTTCGAACGAACCTTGATGCATCTCACGGGCGTCTGTAAAAGCACCTTTCTCATGGCCGAACAACTCGCTTTCAATAAGCGACAATGGTATCGCCCCACAATTAACAGCAATCATCGGTTTTCCTGCACGTGGGCTAAAGTTGTGTACGGCACGTGCTACCAATTCTTTCCCAACCCCACTTTCGCCCGTTACCAGTACCGTCGCTGATGTGGTAGATACCTTTCGAACCTGTGCCAATACCTGTTGGAGTTTGACGCTATTACCCACAATCTGATCAAAAGAATAATTCTCGCTAATACGGGTTTTCAGTTGATTCAGTTCGCCAGAGAGTTTGTGGTACTCAATGGCACGCTGTACCGTCAGTAACAGTTGGTCGTTGTCGAAAGGCTTTTCGATGAAATCGTAAGCGCCTTCTTTAATAGCATTCACGGCCAACGATATCGAACCGTGCGCCGTGATGATGATGATCATCTGCCCGGGACGTTTGGCCTTGATCAACCGCAGCGCTTCCATACCGGTCATTCCCGGCATCTGCTGGTCGAGCAGAACAACGTCGGGATTGAACTGTATAGCTTCACGCACGGCAGCATTACCGTCTTCTACTGCTAACACTTCATATCCTTCATCCTTCAACAATAAAGCCATCACTTTACGGATTTTGGATTCATCATCGGCTATTAAAATACGCATCATCAAGGCATTAAAACTTTGTTATCCAGGCAAACCGAAATCTATCCTGCTTATCCATGCAAATCTAAAGCTAAATTTTAAATTTGCATGGTAAGTATAAATACGTTTTAGTCTGCTTTACTCTTTACTTTCAAATCACTTGCGGCAATTTTATTAATATGGTAGTTCCCGTGCCGGAAAGGCTGTTTATTTCCATTTCGCCGCCATGACGGTTGATGATTCCATACGAAATGGGTAATCCCAATCCTGTACCGTCTTTCTTTGTAGTGTAGAAGGGGTTGAATACATTTTCGACATCTTCGTACCCGATCCCTTTGCCGGAGTCGGTAATTGAAACCAGCAGATATCGTGACTGGTAATCCATCGGTCTGCCACCTTCGATGTTCAGTGTCAGGCGTTTTTCTTCCTGATCTTCCATAGCTTCCACCGCATTGAGGATCACATTGAGGAACACTTGCTTCAACTGTGCCGGGTCGGCCACAACGGTTGTGTTCTTGACGCGAACATTAAAATCAACGGAGACTTGCTGTTTGACAATAGCGTTATTGAGCAGCACTAACGATTGATGCAATAATTGTTCGATATCCACATTGGCGGTTTCCAGTTCCGACGGTTTAGAAAACGAGAGCATACCCTGCACAATCTTGTTGATACGGTCAACTTCTTCCATCAGTTCGTTCACCATTTCCTGTTTTTCAATATCCTGAATACCCTTGCCCAAATACTGGACAGTGCTGCGGATGGCTGTCAACGGATTACGGATTTCGTGTGCGGCACCTGCAGCCAATTGTCCAAGGATTGCCAATCGGTCGGCACGGTACATTTTTTTGATACGGGTGCTTTGTTCTTCGTAAAGGGCAGTGTTTTCAATGGCAAAAGCTGCCTGATCAAACAACAGGGTAAGCAGATCTATATCTTGTTTCGAGAAGTCCTTTCCATCCATACGCTTGCCCAAGAAAACAAGACCGCTCACCCGGTTCATCACTTTCAAGGGATATATCAATTCGATATCCGCATCACGAATCAGGGTTTGTTCCTTTTCGGAAAAATAAGTCATGATATTTTCCGAACTCGACACCCTGAATTCAACTTCGTTAACGGACAACCAATTGACCAGTTTACTGTGTGGCGTAAAGGTTACATGATGGAATAACCCGTCATCCTTTTGTTTGTTACCGGTATGGATATACTGTCCTGTATCGGGATTCTGGAGAAAAAATACGATACGGGAAACCGGCGAAATCTGCTTGATTTTCGAAATGGTATTGGTCACCAGCAGATCCTTATCGGCAATGAGCATCAACGAACGGTTAAACTCCGAAAGCATGGTGCGTAAAAATACACTATCAGGCTGGAGACTTTTTTCTTTTTTCGAGAATGCCATATGAGGAATTGAATACTGATGGTTGAATATTGAAGTCAATCGTCAAATATCGAAACATTATAAGAAGTGGTCAATAAATCTGCCACGAAGACACTAAGGCACAAAGCAAAATTGATATTGATGATGCGAATATTCAAAATTCTGTCACTATCCTTTCAAGTTTGCCAATTGCTGGCTGATAGCCTGTATGCGGCTTTCGGCATCGGCTTGCTTTTTGCGTTCCATTTCCACCACTTGCGCGGGGGCGCTGCTCACAAACCGATCGTTGCCAAGTTTTTTCATCACCGATGCCAAGAATCCTTCTTGATGTTTCAGTTCGACTTCCAGTTTCTTGATTTCTTCGTCTACATTGATTTTTCCTGCCAATGGTACAAAATACCCGGTTGTACGAACCATAAATTGTATCGCTCCTTCGGGCTGCGAGGTCACGGATTTGATCTCCGACAGATTACACAGGCCGATCAATAATTCAGGATAAGTCACTACGCCGTTCACCATTAGTTGCAGGGCTTCCTTATTGGGAATATTTTTATCCTGACGAATGTTACGTATGGCAGCAATAGTCTCTTTCAACTGTTCGAAAGCATCGACCAATTCCGGATTCTGAGCACCGGCTACCGGCCATGCTGCTACCATGATACTTTCGTGTTCGTCCCGATCCTTGATGTGGTGCCACAATTCCTCGGTAATGAACGGCATAAACGGATGCAGTAATTTCAGGAGCTTATCGAAGAATTCGAGCGTGGCGCAATAAGTAGCGCCGTCGATAGGTTGTTGGTATCCGGGCTTGATCATTTCCAAGTACCAGGCCGAAAATTCGTCCCAGAATAACTTGTAAGTGGCCATCAATGCTTCCGAGAGACGGTACTTACCCATCTGGTCATCGATTTCGGTAATGGCGCGGTTCAGCAATGCATCGAACCATTCTACAGCCTGCCTCGAAGCGAGTGGTTGCGCTTTCTGTTCGTCTATCTGCCAACCTTTCACCAAGCGGAAAGCATTCCAAATCTTGTTATTGAAGTTGCGTCCCTGCTCACAAAGCTGTTCGTCGAATGGCAGGTCATTACCCGCAGGCGAAGTGAGCAACATACCGAGGCGTACACCATCGGCGCCATACTGGTCGATAAGTACCAGCGGATCGGGCGAATTGCCAAGTTGTTTCGACATCTTGCGCCCCAACTTGTCGCGGACGATGCCAGTGAGGTATACATTACGGAAGGGTTTGTCGCCCATGTATTCGTACCCGGCAATGATCATACGCGCCACCCAGAAAAAGAGTATTTCGGGCGCTGTTACCAAGTCGTTGGTCGGGTAATAATATTTGATGTCCGGATTATCAGGCCGGTTGATACCATCGAATACTGAAATCGGCCACAGCCACGACGAAAACCAAGTGTCTAAGCAATCCTCGTCCTGACGTAAAGAGAAGCCTCCCCCTGCCCCTCCTAAGGAGGGGTGCTTAGCAACTACCATTTTACGAGCTTCTTCTTCATTTTCCGCCACCACGAAACCCCAACTCCCCCCTTTGGGGGGATTAAGAGGGGCTTCTATATACCATGCGGGTATGCGGTGTCCCCACCACAATTGTCGCGAAATACACCAATCCTTAATGTTTTCCATCCAGTGGCGATAGGTGTTCTTGAATTTTGGCGGATAAAGTTCGATTACATCGTCCATCACGGCATGTAAGGCCGGTTTCGAGAGGTCTCCCATGCTAACAAACCACTGCATCGAAAGTTTCGGTTCAATGGCAATATCGGTACGTTCCGAAAAACCGACCTTGTTCACATAATCTTCCGTCTTTTCGAGCAACCCGGCTTCGCGCAGGTCGATCTCAATTTGCTTACGCACATCAAAACGATTCTGTCCGACGTACAGTTGCGCCCGTTCATTCAATGTCCCGTCATCGTTGAAAATATCAATAGATTCGAGGTTGTATTTTTCGCCCAATATATAGTCGTTCATGTCGTGGGCTGGCGTGATCTTAAGCGCACCGGTACCGAATTCAATATCGACATATTCGTCGGGAATCACAGGAACGCCGCGGCCAATCAATGGTACAATCACATATCGTCCGCGAAGATGCGTATAGCGCGGGTCGTTGGGATTAACGCACACTGCCGTATCGCCCAAAATCGTTTCAGGACGTGTGGTAGCGATAACAACATAAGCCCCCCGTCCCCCTAAGGGGGAGTTGTCGAGTGTAGTCGTAATTTTCTCAAGAACCTGGTCTAATTGGGTGTATATTTCCTCATTCGTAAAGCGAATGACCTCGTACCCGAGTTCTCCCAAAGTAGCCGTCCTCAATTCATCAGCTTTTTTCACTTCCGGGTCGTTATGATACCCGCCGTCAACTTCAATAACTACTTTTTTGGCCAAGCAAACAAAATCAACAATAAATTCATCTATGATATGTTGCCTTCTAAATTTGTAATTTTCTAATTTTTTCCCGCTCAGATGACTCCATAAAAGGGTTTCCGCATCGGTAGGGTTGGCTTTTGCTTTGTTTGCCAACTCTTTCAATAATTGGTAAGATGAATCTCTTGCTGTTTGGAACCGTGGGCGATGCTCCTCAGTTCCCCCTTCGGGGGTTAGGGGGCTGATATAATATTTCAGGTAATATAGTTTGCTCTGGACTTCCTTGTAGATCACTTCTTCATCCGACAAGGCGGTTTGTGCCTTCGGGTCCCAATTGACCATCCGCACGCCACGATATATTTTATTCTTGTTGTATAAATCGACAAATACTTTATAGACGCTCCGCGACAGGTTTTCGTCCATCGTGAAGCAGGTACGACCCCAATCGCACGAAGCGCCGAGCTTTTTTAGCTGTTCAAGGATAATTCCTCCATGTTTGTGTGTCCATTCCCAGGCATGTTCAAGAAACTGCTCGCGTGTAAGGTCGGTTTTGTTGATTCCTTCGGAAGCAAGTTTAGCAACTACTTTGGCTTCGGTGGCAATGGAAGCATGGTCGGTACCCGGAACCCAACAGGCGTTCTTACCCATCATACGGGCACGGCGTACCAGCACGTCCTGTATGGTGTTGTTAAGCATGTGTCCCATGTGCAACACGCCGGTCACATTCGGTGGAGGGATCACAATGGTGTAAGGCTCTCGGTTGTCGGGTTTCGACTCAAACATCTTGTTTTGCATCCACCAGGCATACCATTTATCTTCAGTGGCTTTGGGGTCGTACTTCGAAGGAAGTTCCATTTTCAATTTTCGGTTTATAATTGTTGATTGGGTCGCAAAGATAATTTTTTTGTTTGGAAAATGCAGGTTAAAATTTGTAGCTATTAGCTCAGGTTTTGACATACGACCGCGTCATGTTTTTGATGTGTCAATAAATTATCTATTTTTGTATGCGAAATCATCGATAGATTCATCAGACAGGCAATCGAAAATCAATAAAATGCTTATGACAGGGAAAGAACGGATTCAAAAAACATTGGCGCACCGCGAAGCCGACCGCGTTGCACTTGACTTTGGCGCTACCACTGTAACCGGTATTCATGTAAAGATGATTGCCGAATTGCGGCGTTATTATGGTCTGGAGGACAAACCGGTAAAAGTCACCGAGCCATTCCAGATGCTTGGTGAAATTGATGACGAACTGGTGCAGATATGGGACGTGGATACCATTGGAATAGGCGGACGTACCGACATGTTCGGGCACCGGATGGAAGACTTCGTGGAAACGCGGATGCCATGGGGACAAACAGTGTTGTTGCCCAGAGCGTTCAGGATGAAAGAGAAAGACGGTAATATTTACGTTTTCCCGCAAGGCGATGACAGTTGTTCGCCAACAGCAGTGATGCCGGCCGACGGCTTTTTTTTCGATGCCATTGAGCGTGTACCCGCTACCGAGATGGATGCGGAACTGAATGTTGAAGATAACCTGGAGGAATTTTCCCTGTTGACCGATGCCGATATGGGTTATTGGAAAAGTGTCCTGACCGGTGCACGCGCTACAGGCAGGGCTGTGGTTACCAATATCGGCGGGACGGGAATTGGTGATATTGCTTTGGTACCTGCCATCAACCTGAAAAACCCGAAAGGAATACGCGCCATCGCCGACTGGTATATGTCAACCGTTATGCGGGCAGATTTTTTGCAGGAGATATTCGACCGGCAATCGGATATTGCGATACAAAACCTTGAAAAAGTAAATCAAGCAGTTGGTGATTGTATTGACGTGCTTTATGTGTGTGGTACCGATTTCGGCACACAAGACAGTCAATTTTGTTCGGCCGAAGCCTTGTCGGACTTACACGGACAAGCCTATCGTAAAATCAATAACTGGGTGCATCGCAATACCAACTGGAAAACATTCAAACATTCGTGCGGCGCTATCATCCCATTGATGGAAACATTTATCGATTGCGGTTTTGATATCATCAACCCGGTACAAATCAATGCTGCCGGTATGGATCCGCATTTCCTGAAAAGCACGTATGGCGACAGGATCACTTTCTGGGGAGGCGGCATCGATACGCAACGGGTGTTGCAAACAGGAACGCCAGCACAAGTAAGGGACCAAGTCAGGCAGTTGTGTGATATATTCGGCGCTGGTGGTGGTTTTGTATTCAATACGGTACACAACTTACAGGCAAATGTGCCGGTCGAAAACGCCGTAGCCATGATGGATGCCATCACTGAAATAAGAAAATAAACTGTCAAAACTAAAAATAATTATCAAATCCATAAGAAGATGAGCAACTTGATCGATCAGATTTCCGAATGTGTAGAAAATGGGAAAGTTAACCTTAGTTCGCCCTATCCACCGCAAATGAAAGGACAACCAGGCTCTGACGAGTTGACTCGCCGAGCGCTTGACGAAGGCGTGTCGCCGAACGAGATACTGAATAAAGCGTTGGTACCTGCTATGAACAGGGTAGGACAAAAATACACCGAAAATAAAATATTTGTTCCGCAAATGTTACTGTCAGCCAAAGCGATGTCAGCTTCTATGGCGCACCTCAAGCCATTTTTCCAATCGGGTGAAGTAAAGCGCAAAGGTGTGGTAATCATGGGTACCGTAATGGGCGACCTTCATGACATCGGCAAAAACCTGTGCTGCATGATGGTGGAAGGAGCCGGTTGGGAAGTAATCGACTTGGGTGTAGATGTGAAACCGGAACAGTTTGTGGCCGCACTCGACACCCATCCCGGCGCTATTGTTGGACTGTCGGCACTGCTTACCACCACAATGGTCAACATGGGAGCTATTGTTAATGCCGTTCGCCAGAAATATCCCGACACGAAAATCACTGTGGGCGGTGCACCGGTTAACAGCGAGTTTGCCCAAAGCATCGGGGCTAATGGTTATGGCAAGGATCCGCAGGAATTGATTATGTGGTTGGATAATAATGTGGCTTAATTGACCACTGTCATCTGTCATTAACTGTTATCCGATGTCTCCTCTTTCTGTAGTCATCACCATTGTGGCCTATTTCTCGGTACTGTTCTTCATCTCATATATCACAGGCCGCAGGGCGGACAATCAAGGCTTCTTTATCGGCAATCGCAAATCGCCATGGTATGTGGTGGCTTTCGCCATGATCGGTTCGAGCATTTCGGGCGTGACATTCATTTCGGTGCCGGGCTGGGTATCGACCAATAATTTCTCGTACCTGCAAATGGTACTGGGGTTCGTAGCCGGGCAGTTTATCATCGCTTACGTGCTGATACCGCTTTTCTACCGGATGAATCTGGTATCAATATACGGATACCTCGAAAACCGGTTCGGCGTATCGTCATACAAAACCGGGGCGTGGTTTTTCTTTATTTCCAAGATGCTGGGGGCGTCGGTACGGCTATTTCTGGTGTGTGTCGTATTGCAATTGTTAGTTTTCGATCCGTTGCATTTGCCGTTTGTGTTGAATGTGGTCTGTACCGTGGCGCTTGTATGGCTCTACACGGTCAGGGGAGGTGTAAAGTCATTGATATGGACGGATACACTCAAGACGTTTTGCCTCATCATCTCCGTAGTATTGTGCATCTATTACATCGCGTCAAACCTGGGATTCAGCTTTTCGGGAATGATAGCAGCCATTAGCGACAGCGACTACTCCAAAATGTTCTTCTTTGATGACGTCAACGACAAACGCTATTTCTTCAAACAGTTCTTAGCCGGGATTTTTACGGCAATTGCCATGACCGGTCTTGATCAGGACATGATGCAACGTAACCTAAGTTGCAAAAACTTCAAAGATTCACAAAAGAATATGATCACCAGTGGCATCCTGCAATTCTTTGTGATTGCCATGTTCCTGATGTTGGGCGTGTTGTTGTATATTTTTGCCGCCCGTAACGGAATACAAACTCCCGCCAAAACGGATGAATTGTTTCCCATGATCGCCACACAGGGTTACTTTCCGGCCATTGTGGGTATACTGTTTGTACTGGGATTAGTTTCTGCAGCATATTCGGCAGCCGGATCGGCGCTTACATCGCTCACTACGTCCTTTACGGTAGATATCCTCGAAAGCGTCAAGAAAAAAGACGATATCGGCGTGGCCCGTATGCGTAAACGCGTTCATGTGGGAATGGCTGTGGTAATGGGATTAGTAATCTTGGCATTCAACGTATTGAACAACACCAACGTGGTGGATGCGGTGTACATTCTGGCAAGCTACACTTACGGGCCTATCCTCGGAATGTTTGCTTTCGGGATCTTTACTAAAAAGCAGGTGAAGGACAAATATATTCCGTTGGTAGCCATCATCGCACCTATCCTGTGCTTCATCCTGCAAAAGAATTCCGAACGATGGTTCAACGGTTATGCTTTCAGTTACGAACTGTTGATCTTTAATGCCCTGTTTATGTTTATTGGACTTTTATGCCTGGTAAAGAAAAACTGACCTGCTGGGTTTTCAAAACCCGGTAGGTCTAAATTACAATCTATTAAACCTACCGGGTCTTTGAGGCCCAGTAGGTTGTGGAAATTTTTATTCCAGATAAGTATATCCATACAGCCCTGAACGATAATTTGACAGGAATTCCTTTCCTTCTTCTGCGGTAATCATTCCTGCTTTCACAGAACCTGTCACCCATGTTTCCATCGTGCGGACAAGCTTTTTGGGATTGTATTGTACATATTCCAACACTTCCGCAACAGTTTCGCCATCGATCACCTTGTCGATCTCATAACCATCATCATTAATGGAAATATGCACTGCGTTGGTGTCGCCGAACAGGTTGTGCAGGTCGCCCAGTATTTCCTGATAAGCCCCCACAAGAAACACACCAATGTAATACGGATCCTTGCCTTTGAGCGGGTGTACGGGTAGATGATAGGCGTAATTACGGGTAGAAATGAAATTATCGATCTTACCATCCGAATCGCAGGTAATGTCCTGCAATGTGGCATGGCGGTCGGGTTTTTCGTCAAGCCTGTGGATGGGCATAATAGGAAATATCTGGTCGATTGCCCACGAGTCAGGTAAAGACTGGAATAACGAAAAATTACAAAAGTATTTATCGGACAACGCCTTGGATAACTGACGAATTTCTTCCGGTGCATGTTTCGATTCGTTGGACATCCCGTAAGTTTCGCGTGCTACCGACCAGAACAGCCGCTCGATCTGTGCCCGTGTCCTCAGGTCAATCAACCCAAGACTGAACAGGTCTAATGCTTCTTCGCGGATTTGTTGTGCATCATGCCATGATTCCAACATCTTCGGCTGATTGAGGTTGTCCCAGATATTGTAAAGGTCGCGTACCAGTTCGTGGTCTTCGGGTAATATCGCATCGTCCTCATTCCACGAAGGCAAAGTGGTTGTTTCCAACACTTCGAATACCAGTATCGAATGATGTGCCGTAAGCGAGCGTCCGGACTCGGTGATGATGTTCGGGTGCGGTATGTTGTTCTTGTTGCTCACGTCCACGATGGTCGAAATAGAGTCGTTAACAAACACCAGTATGCTGTAATTGATGCAGCTACCGCAGATGGATGAACGTGTTCCGTCGTAGTCGACGCCCAGACCGCCGCCAATATCCACAAAATCGACGTTATAGCCCATCGTGCGCAGTTGTACATAAAATTGTGAAGCTTCGCGCAAAGCGTTTTTGATACGGCGTATTTTGGTCACCTGACTACCGATATGGAAATGTACCAACCGCAGGCTATCTTTCATGTTTTTCTTTTCGAGAATATCCAACGCTTCGAGCAGTTCGCTGGAGTTCAGGCCGAACTTACTACTGTCGCCGCCCGATTCTTCCCATTTGCCGCTTCCAATGCTGGCTAGCTTGATCCGGATCCCCACATTAGGCGTCACTTTCAACCGTTTGGCGATGGATACCACTAGCTTCAGTTCGTTGAGCTTTTCGATGACGATAAAGATGCGTTTACCCATCTTTTGTGCCAGTAAAGCCAGTTCAATATAATCCTCGTCCTTGTATCCATTGCAGATGATCACTGAGTCGGTATCGGTATTGATGGCCAATACGGCATGAAGTTCCGGTTTGGAACCGGCTTCTAGTCCAATGTTGAATTTTTTGCCATGGCTGACAATTTCTTCCACCACCGGACGCATCTGGTTTACCTTGATCGGGTAGATGATAAAATTTTGCGCCTGGTAACCATATTCTTCAGACGCGATCTTGAAACTATTGAAAATCTTTTCGATACGATTATCCAAAATGTCAGGAAATCGTAGTAACATGGGAGTCGTTACATCGCGAACCTGCAACTCGTCGAGTACCTCTTTCAAATCGACACTCATACCTCCTTTTTTCGGAGTAACAACAACATTTCCTTTCTCATTGACAGAGAAATAATTCAATCCCCATCCACCAATGTTATAAAGCTCAACCGAATCATCGGTCCTCCATTTTCTCATTTCCGGCCTTACAATTTTTTGAATTTAGACAACAAAATTTTAACTATAAAACGTGCGAAAATACAGAATGTTACGAATCAAAATATCAACAGGGAAATAATTTTGCAAAGAATTATCTAAAATATTAATAATCAACATTGTATTTTGCATATTTGTGATTATAATGATAAGTCATATTTTTGTATTCTTAATTTCTTGAAAACTTGCTGAATATTAATTGAATTATTATGGATAACAGAAGGAACTTTATCAAATCGGCCATTGGTATTTCGGCTGGAATTCTGACAGCCGGCCAACTGTCGGGAAATACTTTTTCGCCTTTCACATTGCCGTTAATGAAAAAAAGCCAAACGCCGCGCATCCGTTTTTCGGTCATCGGTATCAACCACGGCCATATATACGGGCAAGTGAGGTCGGTGATCAAGGGTGGAGGAGAGTTGGTTGCATTCCATGCCAAGGAAGATAATCTGGCTGCTGAATTTACCAAGGCTTTCCCGCAAGCAAAACGGGTGCAAAACGAGGTGGAAATACTTGAAGATAAATCCACCCAACTTATCTTGAGTTCCATTATCCCCAACGAGCGTGCACTACTGGGAATTCGCGTGATGGAACACGGCAAGGATTATATGGTGGACAAGCCGGGAATTACCTCATTGGCACAATTAGCCCAGGTACGGAAAGTCCAGAAAAAAACCGGGCGTATTTTTTCCATTCTATATTCCGAACGACTTGAAAATAAAGCTACAGTGAAAGCTGGCGAACTGGTGCAGGTCGGCGCCATCGGCCAAGTAGTGCAGACCATCGGGATGGGGCCGCACCGTATGAATCCTAAAACGCGCCCCGAATGGTTTTTCGATAAAAAATATTTCGGAGGTATTCTATGCGACATTGGAAGTCATCAATTCGACCAATTTTTGTATTTCACCGGTTCCACTTCGGGGAAAATTCTCGCTTCGCAGGTTGGTAACGTACATTATCCACAATATAAAGAATTCGAGGATTTTGGTGATGCAATGGTACAAGGTAATTATGGATCGGGCTACATCCGTGTTGACTGGTTTACACCCGATGGCTTGAATACGTGGGGCGACGGCCGCCTGACAATCCTCGGAACGGATGGTTATATCGAAATTCGGAAAAATACAGATATTGCCGGACGCAAGGGCGGAAACCATTTATTTTTAGTTGACCAAAAGGAAACGCAGTATATCGATTGTAATGATGTTGATTTGCCCTACGGACGGCAATTGGTAGACGATGTGATCAATCGTACCGAAACAGCGATGTCCCAAGATCATTGTTTTTTAGCCACCGAACTGACCCTAATAGCGCAAAAAAATGCAACAAAAATAGGTAGCCGTTGAAATATCCGGCTTTTAGAAATATCCCGGAATTTTCTTTTTCCTGAAAAATGATTTACTTTGCAGCGTTTTTCGTAACGTAGTAAACAATGATTAGCAGAAGGTTACTTCGCATTAAAATTTTGCAGGTTCTGTATGCCCATTTCAATGCTGATGATTCAGGCATTGTTAAGTCAGAAAAAGATCTGATATTCAGCATACAAAAAGCATACGATCTTTATTTTTATCTTTTATTGCTGATGATCGCCGTCAAGCGGTATGGTGAGTCGCGTATTGAACTGGCTAGGAACAAAAGGCTTCCGACACACGAAGACCTTCACCCCAACACCAGTTTCATCGACAACGAGGTTATCAAACAAATCGAGGAATCCCCAAAGTTTAACCAGTATCTGAGTGAACGCAAAATGAGTTGGGTGAATCATCCCGAATTGATCAAGAGTTTGTACAATAAGTTGATAGAATCGTCATATTACAAGGCTTACATGGAATTGCCCACATGCAGTTATGCGGACGACAAGCAATTGGTGATTGATTTTTATTCGAACGAACTGGAAGATCACGAGATGTTTTTTCAGATCATGGAAGAACAAAGCATCTTTTGGAACGACGATATTGATTTTGTGGTCAATATGGTGATCAAAACCATCAAGGCCATGCAGCCCAACAAAAATTCGGGTCTGATGCCGTTGTACAAATCGGATGACGACCGCGAGTTTGCCTACCAGTTATTGCGGTCTTCCATTGTTCACCACGACGAATACCGCAAAATCATTGAAAGTTATGTGGATAACTGGGATATCGAACGGGTGGCTTTTATCGACAACCTGATCATGCAGATGGCAATCAATGAGTTGGTCGAGTTTCCTTCTATCCCTGTCAAAGTGACTTTTGACGAATACCTGGAGTTGGCAAAGTATTATTCTACGCCTAAAAGCTCCATCTTCATTAATGGCCTGCTCGATAAAATATCAGCGGACCTGACCCAGAAGGGAAAAATTACCAAAACGGGTAGGGGACTTATTACAGACTAAATCAAGATTCAAATAATTTTGAACCTTAAACTCAAAGTGGCATGAGAATTGAACAAATTAATCTACATGTTTTTTAGAGATTGTTTTATTATACATTATAAAGAAAATGAAGTTAGCGATTGTAGGTGTTAGTGGCGCCGTTGGACAAGAATTTCTGAACGTATTGGAACAAAGGAATTTTCCTATGGATGAATTGGTTTTATTTGGCTCGTCGCGTAGTGCGGGAACAAGTTACCAGTTCAAAGATAAGGAAATAGTAGTGAAAGAGCTGAAAGACAACGACGATTTTAAAGGTATCGAAATCGCATTAACTTCTGCCGGAGCAGGGGCTTCGCGTCAGTTTGCATCCGCCATTACCAAATATGGAACGGTGATGATTGATAATTCCAGCGCTTTCCGTATGGACAATGATGTTCCCCTGGTGGTTCCGGAAGTGAACGCGGCTGACTGCAAAAACCGTCCGCGCAATATTATCGCCAATCCCAATTGTTCAACCATCATCATGGTGGTAGCGCTCAAACCGATCCACGACCTGTCGCCGATCACGCGCGTACATGTGGCAACCTACCAGGCTGCCAGCGGAGCCGGTGCAGCAGCTATGGAAGAATTAAAAACACAAGTGGGGCAAGTGCTGAAAGGCGAACCTGCAACCGTTGAAAAATTCAAATACCAGTTGGCCTTTAATGTAATTCCGCATATTGATGTATTCACCGATAATGATTACACCAAGGAAGAAATGAAGATGCATCATGAAACACGCAAGATCATGCATGCAGATCTTGCCGTGAGCGCATCTACCATTCGTGTTCCCGTATTGCGGGCACACTCCGAGGCCGTATGGGTAGAAACGAAACAACCCCTCGAACTTCCGGTTGTGCGCCAAGCCTTGCAAAATGCTCCGGGCATTGTTGTCGAAGACAATCCTGCCGAAAGCGTATATCCAATGCCTTTGTTTGTTGCCGACAAAGATCCGGTTTTTGTAGGACGTATCCGTAAAGACATCACTACCCCCAACGGAATCCATTTCTGGTGCGTGGGCGACCAGATCCGCAAAGGTGCTGCGCTCAATGCCGTGCAAATAGCCGAATATATGATCAAGGAACGGTTGTTGTAAGATTTTTCTTATTGACTTTGTTGGGTTTGTGAGACCCGGAATGAATATACCTCTCAACTTCATCACATGGGATGTAAATCCTGAGATTTTCCATATTGGCGTGTTCTCGTTACGCTGGTATGGGTTGCTTTTTGCAGCAGCTTTTGTATTGGGGTATTTTATCATGAGGAAAATATTCAGGGGCGAAGGTATCCCCGACGGGATGCTCGACCGCCTGACATGGTATATGGTGTTCGGCACACTTATTGGCGCACGTGTAGGACACTGCCTGTTTTACGAACCCGGTTATTTCTTTCATCATCCGTTGGAAATACCGATGATTTGGCTCGGCGGATTGGCCAGTCATGGGGCAGCTATCGGGATATTGCTCGCTTTGTATATTTTTTCACGTGTCGAACATCGTCCGTACCTTTGGATACTTGACCGGATGGCGATTGTAGTAGCACTATCCGGATTTCTCATCCGCACTGGTAACCTGATGAATTCTGAAATTTACGGCCATCCAACTACCCTGCCTTGGGGATTTGCCTTCGTCAGGTCGCCGGAATGGCAGCTTCCACCAATCAGCGGACAACCCTGCCACCCTACACAGATATACGAAGCTCTGTCGTATCTGGCAATTTCTGTATTGCTCTATTATTTATATAATAAAAACAAGGGAAAGGTTTATCCGGGAATTCTTTTCGGAATTTTCCTTGCATTGATATTTATTGTCCGTTTCCTGATTGAGTTCATCAAAGAAAACCAGGTTTCTTTTGAAAATAGCATGATACTGAATATGGGACAAATACTCAGCATTCCATTTGTCCTTACCGGGATTTACTTTCTGGCCAGACCAAAAAAGATTTATCCGGATGAAAGTCCTGTTTCCGGGGAAGAAGATATGATTCTTTCACCAAACAGCGAGGATTAGGGGATGTACATATTGGTACAATCTCGCGTTCAAGAAAACGCTCCTACTGTAGTGAATTTGTGACGATTCCGTCCTCCTGACACCCAGATATTACCACTTCGCAACCAGGCATGGGCTATCATTTTTCCTTTTTCATCTTTAGCCACTCCCATGTATAATGTGGCAGGAATTTTCCTCCGGTTGAGCATCCGTTTGGCAGCAATAGATTCGACCAGACACTTACGCGCCCAAATAAGATGTCGGCTTCGCGATATGGCAGCTTTAACTTGTAGTACCTGCTCTTTCGCTTCCGGCTCAAGTTCCGTTTCTTTTGTTTCTATCTGGCTTTCCCCCAGCCACGAAGCGTATTTCCGGGTACTCCAAACGGTTGTAACTATTCGTACCAGCAATGTTTCACACAATGCCTCAAAAAAGAAATGTTTTTCATCACGGGTAAGCCTAAAGAAATGGTACACGGTTATCAATACAATTAATCACTAACCCGCAAAGCTACTGAAAAGCGAAATGTAATGTACCATCATCAGTAAAAATAACATTCACCTGTTGAATTCGCCTGCGGATCGAAAAAAATCATGCATTTTTTGCCGGATTGGGAAAAAATGTTACTTTTGCACGCAAAATTTTAGTTATGAGGTTAGTAAGCAAGATTATAGTATTTGCATTGCTTTTATTAACAAGCAAATACGTTAATTCCCAATCTCTTACAGATAGTCTTTCTAACCCGGTTTCGACGATAGAGACCGAGATCAGTTTAGAGGAAGACGAAATGGGAATTAGTTTGGATTCGCTCATTTATTTGAACAACGAAGGGTTGGTTGATTCTACGTTGATACCAGCGGCTAAATTATATAGTTATGTATGGTGCAACCAATTGGTGAATCCTTACGGGCTGCGGGTAATTGATATGCCCGATACGGTTCACATTGATATATCGCAGTATTGTCACCCCAACAGAAATGTAGTTACCTCTGATTTCGGTTTCCGCAGGGGATGGCGTTTTCATTATGGCATTGATACGCGGTTGAAAGTAGGTGATTCGATATGCAGTTCTTTCGATGGGATGGTTCGCATTGTCAAGCGGGGAAAAGCTTATGGTAATTATGTTGTTATCAGGCATTTTAATGGCCTAGAAACTGTGTATGCGCACCTTAGCAAAACCCTTGTGAAAGTCAACCAAATCGTACGGGCAGGGGAAATTATAGCGTTGGGCGGTAATACGGGACGTTCCACAGGACCGCACCTGCATTACGAAGTACGTTACCTAGGGCAACCCATACCTCCGCGCGAAATTATTGACCATGAAAATTATGCGGTAAAATACAAGGTACTCGATCTGTGCGCAGCCAATCAGTTTGCGTATGCCAAGGATTTGGAAAAAGTACGTTACTATACTGTCCGTAGTGGCGATACCTTGTATGGGATTTCTCTTAAGACAGGTGTAAGCATGACTAAATTATGTGAATTGAACAAAATCAAAAAAAGTTCGGTTTTACGCATTGGTCAAAAGTTGAGGTTTACCTGATCGGAAAGATTAAGATCCTATACTTCACGCCGCCAAGTTTTGTGCATCCTCTTTTTTCCATAATTGAAAATTTAGCGATAACAACGATTCCAATTCGGATTGATAATTTTGATTCAGTTTCTCAAAAAAATCGATAATCGCCTGGTGAAATTTGGCAG
>JAVBSH010000091.1:0-3972 GCA_031547085.1 Bacteroidales bacterium | reverse complement strand
AGACGGGCAAACTACCCTTTTCTAATGGATTGCTACCGTAAAATTGTATCGTAAGTAAGGAACCGCCTTGGTACCGAACGGTATGCCGGGTGGTGTGAGAGGTCGAAACGGGAATTAATCCCGTTTCTCCTACTCGATTCTACAATTGAAATTATTACTTAGGAGTTGTCAATAAATAAAAGCTACATATTTGATTCATGTCCTAACGGACAATTGCATCCGTAATATACATGATTCTATTGACGTTGTTGCCCGTTAGGGCGACAACGTTAATAGATGTCCTACCGAAAATCAGTAATTGTCCGTAGGAAATACCGATAAATATCGGAATGTTTATTTGTTGACTGCTCCTAAGTTCAACTGCTTGAATAAGGATTTTTGGCTGCTATTGGCAGATTTTGCCGCTTTTACCATACTATATGATTTACTCCCATATTCGTAAAAATACCATTTCATCCCACTTGGAGCTGTAGTTGTATAAGTATATGTTGATTTATCTGTTTTTTCAGAATAAGACAATGTGACATATATAATGTTCCATCCTTTTTTAGAGAAGCATTATAACTGAAATTATCACCATCTTCATCTACTCCTGAACCTGTAATTTTAACACCTCTATCCACATGCATGTATGCAGCATCAGTCCCTGCTGTTGGTTCACTTGCCGGGGAATAAGTGGCATAATAAATATCTCCTACTTCAACACCTGATTTGTAAGCCACAAAAAACTCAATGCTTCCACCTTTGATATTTGTATCGCTTAATGTTACTCCTTTCTCAAGACCCGGTGTAGAAAGATATTTACTATCTACGGTTTCAGGTAAATTTATTGTAAACCCGCCGTCCTTATATTGGCCGCTTGCAACTGTATAACCTACCCAATAATAATCACCTGTTTCTTCATCTCTCTCCTCATCTACATCCATTAATGCCTTTACATTGTCAGCCTTTGAATTGTAGTTGCTTCCATTTTCCACTTTGGCATTTATAGTGACAGCTCCACCCGTTCCGGATTCGGTTCCGGGTTCAGCCGGGTCGTCATCCTTACCACATAATCCCTGCACATAAATAAACAACACTAAAAAAATACTTCTTCATTGATCTTAATTTTTTGCCCGTCAATTCCCAAACGGATTGGTTAAAAGTTTGGACTGGGGAACTACCCGGTATTTTACAACCGGCAGCTAACACAATTGATGATCTGTTGTTTAATATTTTTCTTTCTGGAAACCCCATACCCGTAGTTCTTCCTTCCATGTATCCGGGTAATTGGCCTTGATCAGTAATACCATAGAATTAAGCGCTTTCCTGATTGTTATTTTTTTCCCGGCCTTAATGTTCACATGTTCGGCGGAAGTACTATCACTGCTGACTGCTTGCATTTTAGCCTCGGTAAACCGGGTGTAAATAGTTTTCCAATATTGTCCGCCATATTTGCGGCTATCCAGCCCATGTTGCTCAATAGCTTTTACCATCTGCTCCAAGGCATGCAGGCGTTTATCGTTATCACTCGGCATCCGGTATACCTTATTCACCTTTACCATACCAAATTGCGGATAATAGGACGGTGCGTCTTTTACCGAATATAAATCGGCAATATAGCCCTTTACATATCCCACAGATTGATTGATCTCTGTATTTACAGCTTTGAGTTCCTTTGTAATACCCACCCGCGAACCTTTCGTTTCATTACGTACCGTAAAAGACGCTTCAAACAATGCTGTGGCTTCCTTCAAGTCAGCCGGTTTGATCCATACCAGGGTAAATTCGGGATGCTTTTCCCATACTGTGGTAACGTTTTTCACTATCGAAATAATATCCGCTTCCTTGCGGGGTATCGTACCATGCGACCGTTTTTTGTGTTTCGTTTCATCTGCCATCTGCTTACATGTTTAATGATTTAACTTGATATATTTATATTTGATACTATCGGCCTTGTATGTTTATTATTCAACATATATATGCGATGTTAATACATTATATCGCGCAATGCTACATATTATGTTGATGCGTGTTTATAATACGGTACAATATGTGCATCATATAATGTATATGTCTAAAAGCTACTTGCGGCATACGCATTGCATGGTATTGATGTATACATGATACATTGCGGCATGCGCCATACAATGTTGGTATGTTTGTTCATTACCCGTTATCCCTATATTTCCTGCATCAGACAGGATGTTGATATTCATTAATACGATATTATACGTGTGCGTAAACAAAAAGTTATACCCGGATGCATTTTTTTGACCTCTTATCGATCTTTATATTCAACATGACTAAAACTTGGTACGAACATTGTGGATATACCAGAATAATTTGCATGAGATCAAATACATAATAAACATCAATATGAAAAAGTTAATCACTCTATTTTTACTACCCCTCGCTATGGCAGCCTGGGCGCAAGATAACATCCAATGGCGGGGCGACCGCACAGGCATTTACAAAGAAACCGGTTTGTTGAAATCGTGGGGCAACAACGGCCCGGAGCTGCTATGGCAGTATGACGGCTTGGACGAAGGCTTTTCGTCGGTGGCGATTGCTTCGGGAAAGATTTACGTCACAGGTCTTACCGATGGCAAAGGATATCTTTATGTGCTGGATATGAAGGGGAAACTATTGGATAAAAAGCAATACGGTAACGAATGGAATGTCAGCCACAGCGGTTCGCGGGGGACTGCTGTCGTTAACGATGGCCGGTTGTACGTGGTGAGCGGTAGAGGCGAATTGGTTTGTTTTGATGAGAAAAACCTACAAGTATTGTGGCAAAAAGATTTTGTGAAAGATTTTGACGGAACCATCCCCAAATATGGGGTAAATGAGTCGCCGCTCATTGTGGGCGATCAACTGATTGCAACTCCCGGTGGTAAGCAGCATAATGTGGTCGCCCTTGACAAAAAGACGGGTGATGTCATCTGGAGTTGCGAAGCCAAAGGCGATGTATCCAGTTACTGCTGCCCTATCTATGTGAGTGACCAGCAGACGCCGCAAATCATCACCATCACCGGACATCACATCGTGGGAATCGACATCGCCAACGGTAAAATGCTTTGGTCGGTCGGCTTTACCAACCGTTTTTTCGAGCATCCGAATACGCCGGTATACAATAATGGCATGGTGTTCTGCACCAGCAGTTACGGTGTCGGTTCGGTGATGTTACAGTTGACTGATGGCGGACGTAAAGCAGAACAGGTGTGGGCAGCTAAAGAACTCGACCCGCGGACTGGGCACTTCCTGAAATTTGGTGATTATATATATGGTTCGGGTGACAATAATTCTTTCTGGTACTGCACGGATTGGAAAACAGGACAGATCATGTATAAAGACAAGTCATTGGCTGTGGGGGCCCTCATTGCTGCCGACGGTATGCTGTATTGTTACAGCGATAAGGGCGAAATGGCGTTGGTGAAACCTGATCCGGCAAAGTTTGATATAGTCAGCAGGTTTTCCGTTAAAGCCGGCTCAGGACCGCATTGGGCACACCCGGTGATCTATCAGGGTATGTTGTATGTACGCCACGGTGATAGTTTGATGGCATATAAGGTCAAATAGGTTATATGATACTGACACCTCAGACAACTTACCTTAACCTGCTGGGTCTTTCAGACCCGGTAGGTCTGATGATATTTTATACTTATGTGATTTTAGTTTTCGGATCGTTGTTCGGCGGAGTCTCCAGACTCCGTCGTGCAAAAAGGAAAGCTCTTGCTTTCCATCATGCAAGGCAGGAGCCTTGCTTTTAGCTACGACGTAGCGAGACGCTACGCCGAACGCCACTTCAGAAAATCCGAAAACCACTTTCACTTGTGTATAAACCTACCGGGTGGGGTGTAAAAAATTTGATAATATTAATAATAAAACTCGTTCCATATTTGTAACTTTGTATCCATAAATTGTAGATATGGACTCAACCGATTGGAAAGGAAAAGCGATCACCCGTTCCAAGGTGACTAAGCGACTGAA
>JAVBSH010000035.1:0-20580 GCA_031547085.1 Bacteroidales bacterium | reverse complement strand
CCGAATGTGGTTAATGCCGAAATCAGTATCCGCCATAAGTTCAAAGGCGAAAATCATTTTTTTATCGATAGCTGTTTCGATGATACACAAATGGTAAGATATAACGGCTTGATGTTCCGTAACGGCCGGAGTTCCTTACGTGAGTGCGATTTCTGGGGGATTTCTACGTTTTGGATGGTAATGGCCGGTTGGTGGGTGGCAACCCCCCCCAACAACCTTCCTTTCCCATTTTACCCACGTACGACACGTCATGTCGACCAAGTAAACGAGGTACGAGTTTACGCGCGGAGACATCTTTAGGCATCAAAACTGATATTCATTTTAATTTTTATGACTCCCAAATATAATGTCAATATGATTAAAATTTGCATCCTGCCACTTCTTCCAGCTTTTCCGGGGTAAACGCCATCGTTCCCGAATCACTGTCTTCCACAGCAAAAATAGTACAATCATATTGATCTTCAAAAAAATTGACCCAACCGCACAAACTGAAGGAACTCCGGCCGTTACGGAACAACATGCCGGTATATGTTACCATTTGTGAAGCATCGAAACAGGTATCGATAAAAAAATGATTTTCGCCTTTGAACTTATGGCGGATACAGATTTCGGCATTAACCACATTCGGCAAGGTGCATACGAACAATGACGGACTTGGTATATGTTGTACACTTTGCCAGTAAAGTTGGTCGGTATGGAGGCTTGCCCAATGATTGGCCAGCAACACCGACGACCGGAAAGCAGCATGCTTTTCTTTGATCCCGGGCATACTTTGCATCAACGCCTCGGCTGCCAAGAACCCGGTTTTCGAGAGCATGTCCATTTTGTGGTACTTGGGGTATTGTAGCTGGAGATGCGCATATACGCTATTAAAAAAATCTATTGGTGCGCCGGAATTTTCCATCACCATGTTCCCGTTCAGGCAAAGCCCACGGCTGTCTAACTTACAATATCCCAAAACGCTTACCATGCATCAACGTTTTTTACATTTCAGCAAGGTGTTGCCGACACCAATATGGTCCACTACTTTCTCAATTTTCAATCCGGCTTTTTCAATAAATGCGAAAAATAAGTCGGAACGGTACATCTGGCTGTTTCCGTTGGCGATGGTAGTGAAATACAACGATGTCATCATCAGGCAGAAGGCCGATGTGGCAAAGCGTTGCCTGTCCCAGAAAGGCTCCAGGATGTAGATATTCGCATGCTCGTCGACAGCGGCAGCACAACGTGTGAGGATGGACACAATTTCGTCATCGGAGAAGCAATCCAGGAACTGGCTCAGCCAGATGGCATCAAAACCGGTGGGCAATGGTTGACCGGCATCCAACAGGTTGGTTTCGATGTAAGAAAGCCGGTTGGCAAAAGCCGTTTTTCCGGCATTCTGCTTTGCCATGCTCAATTGCCCGGGCAGGTCGGCAATGCTTACCTGCACGTTACTGTTATATGCCAAACATTGTAAGGCGAACTTTCCGGTGTTTCCGCCGATGTCCAATAACTTTCCGGGATTTTCCCCGAAGATCACCGGCAAGCAATCAGCAAACGACATGTCGGAATAATAATGGTCGAACCCGAACCAACTCTCCTGCACTTTAGGCGGCAGTTGCGACAGCGCTTCATACACGGTATTCCATCCGCCGAATACTTTCAGTCCTTCGGGCTTTCCGGTCTTAATAGATTCTTCAAGGCTAAACAAACCGTTATAACACACATCGTTGGTGAAATTGGTATTGGCTACTGTAAACGGGTTGTGCATAAAGAAATAGGCCGTTTTGGTCAGGAAATATTTTCCATCTTTTTGAACTAGCAAACCGATGGCCAGCCCGGCCTCGCACAATACACGTACACCGTAATGCGACTGCCCGGTCTTCACTTCGATTTCTTCCAACGCCAACCCTATGTTCTTGGCCGATTCGATGGCATCAAGGATACCTATATTTTTAAGCGACTTTGCTGCTTGGAAAACAAAGGGTGCAAAAGCGATCCAGTTGGCTTTATCAATGGCATCAATGGCTCTGGTCTTGTCTTCTTCGTAAAAGTTCATGGTTTAGTTGGTTAATTTTTGGAAGCAGGCTGCCGCGTTGCAACCACCAAATCCCGACATGGTTTTCAGGCAGTTCGCCAAAGGTTTTGTTTCCATTGTTTGCTGGATATTAAGTGGAAGGCTTGTTCCTTGTGCTTGGTATCCCGCCGAAGGGATCAATATCCCGGTTTCGAGCATCCGCAGGCAAAATATGGATTCGAGGATACCGGCTGTGCCTAAGGTATGCCCCAGGTGAGCCTTCAGGCTATGGGTGGGGATGTTTTCCAGGTGATTCATCGTAAGCGCCTTGCTTTCCATCTCGTCATTGAACAATGTGCCTGTGCCATGCGCCGATACAAAGTCCGGACGGATAATATCGGCCTGTTTTAATGCCGTTTCGATGGCAAAAGCCAGTTCTTCGCCAGTACGCGAAGGTCCCGATATATGATTGGCATCATTGGTGATGGCGCCGCCTGTATAATACAGGCCTGGGTCGGGATATCCGCTTTTTCCCATCACTATGGCAGCAGCGCCTTCACCCAAGTTGATCCCTTTGCGGTTAACATCAAATGGGCGGCAAATTCCGGAACTCAAAGCCATCAATGAATTGAACCCCGAAAGGATAAAATCACTGATGGTATCGGCACCCACAGCGACGATATATTTGTACCGGTCGTCCTGCAAAAAGTTGGCACCGGCAATAATTGCCGATAATCCCGAGATACAGGCATTCGAAATGATTAGTGGTGGATGTGCGGCATGGAACGATTGCAATACTTTATTGATGGAATGCGAAAGGGTCAGTTCCTCCGGCATCCGGCATTTGATTTCCTCAATGCTACCCTTGGTGGAAGCTACCACAAAAAGCAGTTCTTCGTCTCCGGGCTTTAACGAGGCTTCGTCCAGTACATTTTTTATTGTCAACCAAAGGATTTTTTCGAACCTTGTCCAATTCTTATGCGGACAGGCTTGATGGATGATTTCATTCTGATCGTCCGAAAACAGGGCTGCAAAGACAGGATGTTCCAGGTATGGGCGTTCAACTTGCTGCAAGGCAGTCTTCCCCGATTTAACAGCCTCGAAAAGTTCTTCGGGCGAAAATCCAAGGGGATGTATAACCGAACCCGCTTTAATGCGGCAAAACTTATCGCCCATCACCAACCCTATGATATCCATTTATTTTTCCATTCCTCGAAAAATGGGGGCATACCCAGGCACAGCATGTTACCGGTAACCGAAACAAACACCTGGATGGTTTCGCCTGTGGCCACCAGGGCGTTGGTTTCATTGTTGTATACCTCGTAACGGAAAATGACTTTGGCTGCAGGTGTTTCCATCAGGGTGATTTCCGTGCGTGCACAATCGCCATATTTCAATGGTTGTTTGTAATCGCAATGCACCGATACTAAGGGAGCTACATAGCCGTTGCCGTACATATCCATGTAGCCGATGTTGTATTTTTCGCCAAACGCTTCCCGCGCATCTTCGAAAAAGTGGATGTAATTACCATGCCAAACGATGGCTAAGCTGTCCACCTCGCTGAAACGCACACGGGTAACAATACTGGCTTTTAATGCAGATTCTTTTACCTCCCGTTTTCTCCCCATCTATAATGATTGATGTTCCTGTTTTCCAGGATATAGTTAACTATTGCCAATTTCATGCGTCTACAAAAATTCGCATTTCGCAATTGGCAATTTCCTCGTTGTTCAGGAATGTCTGGCTCTGAACAATGGTGATGTCGAGCACCTGGTTCGTAACCTTGATCTTGGTACGGATAGAATCGCCCACACATGGTAGCTTTTTGATGGTGAGGTTTTTGATTGACGCAATAAACCCCAACGGAACGGGTTTGTTTTCCCGTAAACACTCATAACCCATATTGGCGGCTGCCGATTGCGCGATATGCTCGGTAATTCCCGATTCGCAGAATATGTTGTTTTCCACGAACAGGTTCTCTTTGGTGATGGTAAGTCCGGCAATGCCGTAATCTTCCGTAACCTCCTCGATGCAATCAACCATGATGATCGGTTCCCTTTGCGGGATCAGCTTTTTTACGTACTCGATACCTGATACTTTCATTTTAAAAACTGTGTGTGTGGTGTGATGGGTTTCAAATTTGGGTTACTCCTTCCAAAAGTTATAAAAATTGAACCAATGTAAGGGGTACTCCAAAGTCTTTTGTTCCAGTTCGGCGACATACCCGGACAAAATTTTTTGTACTTTTTCCGTTCTGTTGCCTGTATAAACCTTGGGCTCCGTGGCATAAAGATGATAATGCCGCTTCTTCTCCTTAAAGGCATAAACAAATGTGACAGGTTTCCCTAAAACCGCACACATCTGGAAAATAGCCTCCGGAAAAGGTGCGTCCTCGCCCAGGAACGGATATTTAATCATTTTTGCATGTTCGAAATGCCGGTCGGCATGCAAACATACAAATTCATTATTGTCAAGCGCTTTTATAATGTCATAAATATGCGAACCATCTTTTTTGATGGCAATGACCTTATAATTCTTTTCGCCGGTAACGGAATCCAAATATTTCTTGATATTTTCATATTCATTATCATATATGATGACGTTGATAGGAACATTGACCCGTTTCAATAAATTCCCAGCCATATCCCAGTTTCCCAGGTGCGCTCCCAACAGGATAGCACCTCTTTTTTCACCGGCCAACTGTTCCAGGTGACTTTCGCCTTCAAAATCAAACGAAAATCCCATCCTGATTCCTGCCATGGTTGCCACCTTGTCGATGATGGCCTGCCCGAATATGTAATAATTCCGGTACACCGAACAACAAGCCTTCAACCATCCCTGTTTTATCTTTTCCCGGTAAAAACGGTAACTGTTTTTTGTTTTTCCGTTCGAAAACAAAAAGAAGTGAAAGGCAACAAAATATAGCAAAAAATAGGCCGCATTAATGCCACTTATTTTCAATAAAAAAACAAATATTTTATATCCGGAGGTTTTTCCCTTCGACTTCCCGTCCCAACTCATTAATCCTGGTCGGCTTGCACTTTGCTGAAGATATAATCATAAAGGTTTTGAAAAGTGACAATTCCTTGGAAGTCACTTGCCTGAACCTTGAAATGAAAATTACTTTCGAGGATAACCACCAGGTCTACATAATCCAAACTGTCTAACTGCAATGTGTCTTTCAATTCGGCATCCGGCGTGATGAACTCCTTTTCTACTTCGAACTCTTCTGATAAAAAATGGTTGACCTTTTCGACGATTTCGGCTTTATCCATACTTACCTGTCTATATTTATGATTCTTATTATACGTTTAAAATAACTTTTGGTTCCATTTCCGCACCACCAACGAAGAATTGGTGCCTCCAAACCCAAAAGAATTCGAGAGGAAAATGTTGACGGGCATTTCAATGGTTTGGGTTGCAATCCTGATTTTGGCAGAATCGTCGTCAAGATTTTCGAGGTTGATGTTGGGTGCGATAAAATCATGCTGCATCATGAGGGCAGAATATACAATTTCGCTTGCACCGGCCATCCAGCACTCATGCCCCGTCATCGACTTGGTGGAACTAACCCAGGGACATTTTTCACCAAAGACATGATACAAGGCTTTGGCCTCAGCCATATCACCTGCCGGTGTCGAAGTGGCATGGGCATTGATATAATCGATCTCGTAAGGTGCAATTCCAGCCTGTCTGATCGACATTTCGAGTGCACGTTGCGGTCCTTCCACCGTCGGGTTCGAAATATGGTTCCCATTGGATGAGAAACCATAACCGATGATTTCGCCCAGGATTGGTGCACCCCTCTTCATGGCGTGTTCCATACTTTCGATAATCACTGTAGCCGCACCACCACTTGGAATCAGGCCGTCACGATCGCGGTCGAACGGACGGGATGCTTTCTGCGGTTCATCTTCGCGGATGGAAAATGCGCCCAAGGCATCGAAACTACCCATCGAAAACGGGTTAACCTCTTGGGCTCCGCCGCAAATGATGCAATCCTGGTAACCATGCCTGATCATCAGGTAGCCGATGCCTATGGCATGCGAACCACTGGCACAAGCGCCGCTTACCGTGAAGTTGATGCCTTTGAGCCGGAAAATAGTGGAAAGGTTCATCGTCACTGTCGAGTTCATGGTTTGGAACACCGAACCCGAACCTACCATCATCGTTTCTCCCTTTTCCCTGATGATGTCAATAGACCTGATGACAGGTTCGGCCGAACTGTCATTCCCGTACAGGATGCCGGTTTCGTGCTGTGCGATGTATTCTTCATCCAGCCCCGATGTCCGCAATGCTTCAAGCGTGGCCATGTAGGCATATTCGCCTTGTTCGGGAAGCATGATTCGTGAGCGGCGATCCAACAGGTTTTTCAATTGCGGGCGTTCTATAAAACCCGTCAACCCTGATCTGTAACCGTATTCTTTTCTTTTTTCGTCGAAAATAATACCGGATTTACCCATACGCAACGATTCGGTCACACTGTCCAAATTGTTACCGATACACGAGTAAATGCCAATTCCAGTGATCACTACCCTATTTTCCATGCTTTCAAAAGTACAAATACTTTTTCAAACGACCTAATTTGATTTTTGCGCTTCTAATACAATCCTCCATTGATAGAAATAACCTGTCCTGTAATATAATTCGATCTTTCGGAGGCCAGAAACCCCACTAGGTCAGCCACCTCTTCGGGCGTGCCGAACCGTTGCATGGGGATCATTTTTGAGACCTCCTTTTCGGGAAGGTCTTTGGTCATATCCGAAACGATAAATCCGGGCGCTACGGCATTTACGGTAACACCCTTGCGGGCTACTTCCTGTGCCAACGCCTTGGTAGCGCCAATGAGTCCGGCTTTTGCCGCCGAATAATTGGTTTGTCCCGGCAAGCCTTTTAATCCCGAAAGGGAAACCATATTGATGATTCGTCCGAATTTATTGGCCATCATAGGGATCAACAATTTTTGTGTGACATGAAAAAATCCTGTCAGGCTGGTATCAATCACCTTGTTCCACTGTTCTTCCTGCATCCACATCATTAACGTATCCTCCCTTATGCCAGCATTGTTAACAAGGATAATGATTTTCTTGTCTTTGTTTTCTTCGAACCAGGTATCGAGAACTTTATCAACGCTTTGCTTGTCGGCCACATCGAATGGCAACAATTCGGCAGAGCCGCCTTTGGCTTCGATTTCCTGCTGTGTCTCGACGGCTGCTTTTTCGTTGGATTTATAATTTAAGAGGATATGATAACCCATGGCAGCCAATTGCAGGCTGACAGCTTTTCCTATACCGCGCGAAGCGCCAGTAACTAATGCGCACTTCATCTTAGTACAGTATTTTTAAGGGGTTATCCTGCAAATATTGCTTGAGACTTTTCAATTCGGCCCTTGTGCTACGGTCTTCTTTCAGGTAAGTGAACCGTTCTTTCAGTTGCAGGCATATTTTTTGTGCTGGTGACGAAAGCTTTTCAATGATTTTCAGTTGCTCCACAGCTTGCGATACTGCCGCCGCCTCAATGGCCAATACCTCGAAAGTGTTGTCGATGATTCTTTTTGCAGAACAGGCTGCATTGAATCCCATGCTTACAATATCCTGATTGTCGTTATTGTTGGGGATGCTGTGCACATACAACGAAGTGGACAACGCTTGATTTTCGGCCGTAGTGGAAGTCGCTGTGAACTGGATGCCCTGGAACCCGAAATTCAAACCTAATTTCCCTTCATTAATGAAAGGTTTTAAGCATTGGTTAATGTTGGGATTCATCAGGTAATTGATCTGACGTTCGGCAAGCATCGAAATCCGCGTTACGGCAAGTTTCATCTGGTCCATTTCCAATGAAATATAATCGCCATGAAAATTGCCGCCATGCAGGACATTTCTTGAACCGGCATCCACCACCGGATTATCTGTTGTGGAATTCAATTCGTTTTCGACGATCTGCGCAGCATGTGTAAAACAATCGTACACCGGGCCAAGAATCTGGGGAATACAACGCAGCGAGTAATATTCCTGCACTTTGTGGTCGAAAAAATCGCCATCAACCCCGTTATTATATAGTTCTTTAACCCTCGATTGGGTCAGTTTCGTGTCTTTGACAAAATCCCGCGCAGCTTTGGCTATGATTTGCTGCCCGGTTTGCCTTTTCACACGGTTCAGTTCTTCTGAAATATGGTCGTCGTAAGCTTCCATCATCTCATTCAAAATCATCGACAGCGCCAACGACCATTCCAGTGCTGTTTGCGCTTTCAATACGTTCAATGCAGCCACGGCAGTCATCGCTGTAGTGCCGTTCATAATGGCAATGCCTTCGCGTATCTTGATGGCAAGCGGGGTAATATTTTCTTCTTTAAAAGCCTGTGCCGTCGGTACAATTTTGCCTTTGTAATACACGTCTCCTTCGCCGATCAGGCTCAATGCTACGTGCGCCATCTGTACCAGGTCGCCGCTGGCGCCAACGCCTCCATGCAAGGGAAGGCATGGGATGATATTTTTCGTAAGAAGTTTCTGCGTGAGTGTAATCAAGGATGGATGCACGCCCGAAAATCCTCTCAACATGGTGTGCATCAAATTAAAAAGAACGGCTTTAGAATAGTTTTCTTCCAGATAATCGCCTAACCCCGAACTGTGGCTCCTGATAATGTTGTATTGAAGATCGACCAGCTTGTCATCGTCAATCCTGTATTGGGCCATGGGACCAAAACCTGTATTGATGCCGTAAATCAGTTTTTCTTTGGAAAATCCATATAAAAATTCAAAAGATCTTTCGACTTGTTGTAAACTTCCCTCCGACAAAGAAAATGGTTCGTCTAATGTAATGATCTCCCCAAAATCTTTCAGTGTCAAGGAATCACCGTTTACTTTTTTCATGATCAACAACTTATGAAATGCTGCTAAAGATTAACACTATATTTTTTTAAACCTACAAAGATATACAACTATTGCTCATTCTGGAAAAATCGCGGATATTTTCGGTATGTCTATCACAAAATTTTGGTTTCTATAAAATAAAATTTTACTTTTGCTTACTGGAAATAACAACTTTTTTTATAAACCATCAATTATCAAAATTATCAACAATCACACGTAATGAAAGAGCAATTCGAATCGAGTCGCCGTTCTTTTTTTAAGAAATCGGCCTTGGGAGTGGCTGGAACCATGGTAATGCCTGCGTTTTTAGGCGGATGTTCCAATTCATCCTCAAAAGAGGAAAAATTAAAAGATGTAGTAGTTCCCGAAATCCTGAAAGCGGCGCCTGACGGTAAGCCTTTGAAGGCAGGACTTGTGGGTTGTGGTGGACGTGGGTCCGGTGCAGCCGAAGATTTTATCAATGCAGGCAATGGCCTGCAGGTAACCGCCATTGGCGACATTTTCAAAGATAAAGTGGATGCTTGCCGTGAAGCTTTAAAGGCGAAAGGCCAGAATATTCCCGACGAAAATTGCTTTATCGGATTTGATGCTTACCAGAAGGTGATTGATTCGGGAGTGGACGTGGTGCTGTTGTGTACCCCACCTGTATTCCGCCCGATGCATTTCGAATATGCCATTAATAAAGGAAAACATTGTTTCATTGAAAAACCATGCGCTGTCGATCCAGTAGGAGCAAGGCACATGTTGGTGCAAGGCAAGAAAGCCGCACAGCAGAACCTTTCGGTGATCAGCGGTACTATCCGCCGTTCGCAAAAGGACTGTATCGAAACGTACCGTCGTGTTGCCGGTGGCGCTATCGGCGAAATTATATCGGCACATGTATCGCGCTTAGGAGGCTCCCTGTGGTTTAAGCAACGCGAAAAAGGTTGGAACGACATGGAATACATGATGCGCAACTGGGTAAATTTCTGTTGGACGTCGGGCGACCTGATCGTGGAACAATTCATCCACGAAATCGATATGATGTCGTGGTTCATGGGCGACAAAAAACCGGTGAGGGCAGAAGCTACAGGTGGCCGCCAACGCCGTGTGACAGGCGACATGTACGACTTTTTCAGTGTGGAATATGTATATGAAAACAATCTCAGGGCACATTGCACATCGCGCCAGATCGCCGGTTGCGACAATAACCACCTGGTGATGGTTTACGGTACGAAAGGTTACACCAACTGTTTCGATACCATTTTCAACTTGGACGGTACGGTTGCGTGGAAATACCCATACCCGAAAGAGGAAGATGCCGATAAGTCGATGGAAGTGCCTAACCCATACGTACAGGAGCATGTCCGCTTGGTAACGGCTATCCGCACCAATAAACCGATAAGTGATGTGGAACAACATGTGCAATCCACACTCATGGCTATCATGGGACGTGAATCGGCTTACACCGGGAAATTTGTCACTTGGGACCAGATCATGGCTTCAACCCTGAAATTAGGCCCTGAAAAATATGAATTCGGTCCTGTCCCCGGCGGCATTAAGGAAGAAATTCCTGTAGAGGGCGCTGCACCTAAAGCATAAATCATATATCATGGAAAGACGTCATTTTATTAAAAATACCATGCTGGCTACCGGTGCACTTGCATTGCCATTGGCCGGGACACAAGCGTTTGCCGGTTGTTCCGCCGCCGCTCAATCGTCTGGGGCTACTGGTTTCAAAAAATCGATTATGTGGGGGACTGTCGGCGTGGAAGGCTCTGTACTCGACAAGTGCAAAGCCGTTAAAGCCGCCGGGTTTCAGGGCATTGAGCCCAATAGCCACATGGACCGCAAAGAAGTGATTGACGCTGCGAAATCCACAGGTTTGGAAATCACCGACGTGTGTTGCTCCACGCATTGGGGTAAACCGCTTTCGCATCCTGATGCTGCCGTTCGCCAGGAAGGAATCGATGGGGCAATACTAGCCCTCGAAGATGCCAAAGCCTATGGAACCGATGCGATCTTGCTGGTGCCTGGTGTGGTAAACGACAATGTGGCCTATGATGAATGTTGGAACCGCTCCACTGAAGGTATCAAAAAGTTACTTCCCACAGCCGAGAAATTGAAAGTGAAGATATGCATCGAAAATGTGTGGAATAATTTCTTGCTGAGCCCGATGGAAGCAAGTCGCTATGTCGACCAGTTCAACAGCCAGTATGTAAAGTTTTACTTCGATTGCGGGAATATCTTGGTCTATGGCTGGCCTGAACAATGGATCAGGATTTTAGGTGATCGCATTGGCCGTGTCCATTTTAAGGAATTCAGCAGACAGAAGGCAGATAAGGAAGGCAGATGGGCTGGTTTCGGCGCTCCGCTTACCGAGGGTGATGTAAACTGGGCTAAGGTGATGGAAGCCTTACGTCAGAATTACAAAAATGTGTGGCTTGCTACTGAACAGGGCGGCAATAAAACACCCGAAGAACTGAAAGACCTGAGTACCCGTTTCGATAAGATCCTGAGTCTGTAATGTCTATAATCCTTGCAGGAATATCATTCCTGCAAGGATTTTTAATATTAAAGAATGATGATGAGATGGATTTCTTGTCTTCAATTATCAATTACTTAACACCCTTCAAATGAGAACAAAACTTTTTTACCTGATTGTACTGATCGTTTGTAGTCAATTTGTAACTGCACAAACCATAACGCCTTTTAAAGATGGCGACAGGGTTGTTTTCCTAGGTAATAGTATTACTGACGGCGGACATTACCACTCTTACATCTGGCTTTATTACATGACACGTTTCCCGGATATGAGGCTCACGGTTTTCAATTCGGGGATCGGGGGCGATAGGGCCGAGAATATGTTCAACCGGTTAGACGGTGATGTCTTTAACAAAAGGCCAACAGTGATCATCACCACATTTGGTATGAACGACACAGGTTATTTCGAGTATAATGAACCGGGGGCAGAGGATTATGCCGACAGGAAAGTGAAAGAATCGCACGATTGGTTTGCAAAGATCGAAGAACGGTATAAGAAGCTGCCCAATACGAATATTGTCCTGATGGGGAGCTCGCCTTACGACGAAACGGCCGCAATTGAAAATAACCCGTTCAGGAACAAGAATAAGGCGATGTTGCGCATTGTCGACTTCCAGCGGAAATCGGCGCAGGAAAACGGGTGGCAATTTATCGACCTCAACGATCCGATGACCCGTATCAATGAGCAGATGCAGAAAACTACTCCTTCGTTTACCTTGTGCGGCGATGACCGGATTCACCCGGATAACGACGGGCACATGGTGATGGCATACCTGTTTCTCAAAGCCCAGGGATTTACTGGGAAGGACGTTGCCGGTATAGTTGTCGACGGTTCGAAAGCCGCCGTAAAATCATCTGCCAACTGCACCATCTCAGGACTGAAAAAAACGTTTACAGAAATCAGTTTCGATTATCTGGCGCAATCATTACCTTACCCACTGGACACAATTGCCCGCGGATGGGGGCAAAAGAAAAGCCAGGCCAAAGCTTTGGCAATAGTTCCTTTTACCGAAGAAATGAATAAGGAAATGCTTCAAGTCAGTGGCCTGAAAGGTTCTTACCGTCTCCTGATCGATGACGAGGAAATAGGAATATGGCCGGCCGACGATTTTTCCAAAGGGATTAATCTTGCAACGCTTAGCAACACGCCCCAGTACCAGCAAGCATTAACCGTCATGTACCTGAATGAAGAACGCTGGGAGGTGGAACGCCGTTTCAGGGATTATATTTGGATACAATATCTGTTTTTCAGGGATAAAGGACTGCTTTATGCCGACAACCGCGAAGCAATCAAAGTCCTGGACGAAAACCTGCATAAAGACGGATGGCTCAGGGCTAGGCGTGACAGTTATGCGAGAGCGATGCATCCCGAAATAAGGGAAATGTGGCAAAAAGAGATTGATCTGCTGATTGCAAAAATATATGAGATCAATAAGCCTGTAAAAAGGAAAGTAACCCTTATTCGTGTGAAATAGCATCATATAAAATCCATGAGAAGGTTAATTTCAATCGTTATCCTATCGATTTTTGCCGTGTGGGGCGTATTTGCCCAACAGGCATATTTTGCCGATGGATATCATGGCGGTATTTACGGGCATTATCCTCTCTGGAATACGCAATTCATCGTGGACAAGCTGGCGCAATATCCCGAATGGAAAATCAGCCTGGAAATAGAACCCGAAACGTGGGATACGGTAAAGATACGGACTCCCGAAGCTTATAACAACTTAAAAAGTATCATCACCGGCAATCGTATCGAAGTTACCAACCCCACATACGCACAGCCATACTGTTACAATATTTCTGGAGAAAGCCTTATACGGCAGTTCGAGTATGGCATGTGTAAAATGCGGCAGCATTTTCCTGGCGTCCGTTTCACCACCTATTCGGTCGAAGAACCTTGTTTCACAAGTTGTTTGCCGCAGGTGTTGAAATTGTTTGGGTTTAAATACGCGGTCCTTAAAAATCCCGACACATGCTGGGGCGGATATACAAATGCTTATGGCGGCGAATTGGTAAATTGGGTAGGTCCTGATGGGACGTCGTTGCCGGCCGTGCCCAGATATGCCTGTGAAGAACCGGAAGAAAATTCTACGTGGCAGACGAAGGCATGGCGCAATTCGAAATCCTACTTGGATGCCTGTTTCAAACAGGGTATAAAGAATCCTGCGGGGATGTGTTTTCAGGATGCAGGCTGGAAGGGTGGTCCCTGGATCGGACACGGGGATAATATACAGAATGGCTCCATATATGTCACGTGGACAGATTATATCGAAAATATTTCGGTAGGAGAGGCAAACAATGACTGGCGTTTTTCGCAGGAAGATGTATTGGTCAGCCTGATGTGGGGCAGTCAGGCATTGCAACGGATTGCACAACAGGTACGCATGGCCGAAAACAATATGGTCATGGCCGAAAAGATAGGAGTAATATCAACCCTTGAAAATAATATTGATATCCCGCAGGAAGATATTGATGAGGCTTGGCGAACCCTGATGCTGGCACAGCACCACGACTCATGGATCGTGCCTTACAACCGCCTGAACAAGCAACGCACATGGGCGCAGGAAATTGAACTGTGGACAGGCAAAACAAACGATATTGCAGGCAATCTGGTTCAAACAGCCACACAAAGTTTCGGTTCCGGCACCAATCCCCGGTATATCCGTGTGTACAACACCATGGGCGTGAGCCGGCAGGAAATCATTACGGTTTCGTTGGGCCGTGAATTTGCTGGAAAGAACCTGGAGGTGTATGACTCGGACAACAAGAGAATTCTTTCGTGTACAAAGACTGGTACTAACGGCATTCAGTTATTTTTTAAGGCTGATGTCGTGCCTTTCGGGTATACTACTTATCAGTTTTCAGAGGAAAAAACAAGTCAAACAAAAGGCAACGGGATTCATTTCGATGGCAATGACTGTGTCTTGGAAAACGATATGTACAAAATCGTGATCAATACATCGAAAGGCGGGACAATTAAAAAACTGATCGCCAAACGGGAAGGTAATAAGGATTTTGCCGTTTGTAACGGGAAATATGCACTGGGCGAGTTAAGAGGTCATTTTTATGAAGAAGGACGATTCCGTTCATCAACAGAGGCCCCTGCAAAAGTAACCGTATTGGATGACAACCCAATCAAAACATCCGTAAAGATTGAGGGGACGATTGCTTCTCATCCCTTTACCCAAATCATCACCATCGCTCAGGGGCAAAAAAGGATTGACTTCGATCTGGTTATTAATTGGAAAGAAAATCCAGGTATTGGTGAATACAAACAACAAAAGGACAATTGGCGCGAAAACCGCAGGGCATTTTATGACGACCGGTTTAAATTGAATGTACTGTTCCCTGTTGACTTGGAATTCCCGGAATTGTACAAAAATGCGCCATTCGATGTTTGCAGAAGCAGGCTTGACGATACGTTTTTCAATACTTGGGACAGCATTAAGCACAATATCATCCTGCATTGGGTAGACCTTGACCAAAGCGATGGAAAGTACGGGTTAGCCTTGTTGTCCGACCATACTACCTCCTATTCCTTTGGCAGCGATTTCCCGTTGGGGTTGACAGCCCAATATTCAGGTGTCGGGCTTTGGGGTGTCGATTACAGGATTACCCAGCCGTTAAAAATACGATATGCCATTATTCCGCACAAAGGCAAGTGGGATAATGCTGCCATAGCTATCGAAAGCAACGCCTGGAACGAATCGCTCATATATTCCCTGCACCATGACGCTGTAAATAAAACAAAGTCGCTAATTGATGTTGGGAATACAGGCTATGAGATAACAGCCGTTAAAACAAGCGGTAATAATGTCATTGTCCGCCTGTTTAATGCGGAAGGTGACGGAACGCCCCAAAAGGTAACCTTCAATTTTCCATTTTCAGGTATTGATGAAGTCGATCTGAATGGCGGGATCATATCGGAAAATGTAGGGAGATCCGCAAACAACAACATTACAGTCTCCATGCCCCGTTTTGGTATCAAAACCTATAAGGTCAAAAGATTATGATCTGTTATGAATGATCAGGGTTTAATGCAATAGTACTTTATAAAGAATATGCCCTTTTAAAGGATGGTGATACACTAATGAAATATCTTTTATTTACCGTTCGCGGCATCGTTCTATACGTTCATCAAAATGAGTTGCCTAAGATAGAAGATTTTCTTTTGCGCTGGGAACATGCTGAAAAATAGGACCAACTATCTGGCAATTATCCAATTCTTTACAGTCGCCGCAGGTATTAAATCCTTTTTCATATACACATTTGCGGATTTCACAATAGTCGCTGCAATACGCAAATTTCACTCCGTCAGTGCGGCAACCCATACAATTTATGGTTGCCGCTGTAATCTCCGGCGCATTGTTCATTATACTCCACTTTTGGGCGGTTTTTTCCCTTAACTCATTGTCGTTTCCGACAGTGGCTATGCGGGCATCGCAACTTTCGCAATCTAATCCGCAACATGCAATTAATTGTTTCATCATTTGGTTATAACGGTTAATCCTATTATTCATTTTTCAATCAACTATTCCTCTCCCAAAAGTACTTTATAAAGAACATGCTCTTTTAGAGGATGATGGTCAGGTACTGCCGGATGCGGAAATTCTTTCTCTTTTGTCATTCCGATTTTCTGCATGACCCTTTCAGAACTTTTATTTGGAAGGGAAGTGAACGACCAAATTACTCTGAATGGAAGGTGCTCCACTGCATATAAAAGGCATGTTTTTGCCGCTTCGGTAGCATAACCTTTGTTCCAATCTTCATATTTTATTCGCCACCCGATTTCAACCCCCGGTGCAAAATCAACATCAAACGGGATATGATGAAACCCGGTATATCCTATAAATGCACTGTCTTCCTTCTTTTCAACGGCGTATAGTCCATATCCGAATTGAGCAAATTCATCCCGTATCCTGTTGTAGAAATCCAATGATTCCTTTGCTGTCAATGGTTTCAAAAAATATTTCATCACATGCGGATTACTGTTGATACCGGCAAAAGGCAAAATATCTTCCTCCTTCCAATCTCTCAATAATAAACGTGGAGTTTCGAAATATATCATAACGGAATAAGCTAATTTATGGGTGCAAAGGTAGGGTTTTACAAGAAATTATCGAAGAAAATACCTCTTAGACTCCTATCGCAATTCTATTATTTTTGAGTACGCAAATTCGGCTCTTCATCCGCAAAAACAGTTGTACCTTTGCACTTGTATTAAAAAAAATGGAACGATATGGTTTTAAAAACCGAAAGGCTTGTTTTGCGTCCATGGCGGGAAACAGATGCAGAAAGTTTATACAACTATGCCAAAGATGAACGGATTGGCCCTATTGCGGGATGGTCGCCGCACAAAAGCGTAGCGGAAAGCGCCGAAATTATCCGCACGGTTTTTGCGCAAGACGGAGTATTTGCCCTCACTTTGAAAGGGGATGACACAGCTATCGGTTGCATCGGGCTGGTCCGCGGGGCAAAGAGCAATTTACCGATAGGTGAGGGAGAAGGGGAACTATCCTATTGGATTGGCGTGCCTTATTGGGGCAAAGGATTGATACCTGAAGCGGTGCGTGAAATCATGCGCCACGGGTTTGAGGACTTGCAACTAACTGCCTTGTGGTGCGGGTATTTCGACGGGAATAAACAATCGAAACGTGTCCAGGAAAAGTGCGGTTTCCGGCATCATTATACCGAGGCGGATAAACCCTATGGGTTGATGAGCGACATACGCACGGAGCACATCAGCCGTATTACCAAGGAAGAATGGATTGAATTTAAGTAATTGGCAATAGGTTAACAACTATTTCTTCATTGCTTCAGCTTTCATTCCCGGAGTCATTTTCTCAATGGCATACCGGAGTGCCGTCCGTGGCATAGAGGCTTTGTGCTTCATTACAAAGCCGAATACTTCTTCCTGATGCGCTTCACTGGCTGCTTTGAGCATCCAACCATAGCCTTTTTGCACCAGGTCGTCCTTATCATGGAGTAATGTCGTGGCTACCTGAAAAATATCATCCAGGAATAATCCCTTACGGGCGGGAATAATCAATGTGACCGCAGCGGCGCGGCGCATCCAACGATTATTGGACGTTGCCCATTTTTTCAGGCGGGAAATATAACCGGGATACATTTCCACAAATTCGCCAACGGTGTGATTACACAACGTATCGCACGAAGCCCAATTGTCCACATAGTTTTGCACCCATCGCTCAAACGCCTCGAAATCGTTTGGTTCGTATTGTTTCCGCAAGACATAAGACCAGTTACAGGCAATAAACGACTCTTCCAAATATCCCGATTCCCACAATTCTTCGCAAAAAGCAAATATCTCTGCCTTTGAGTTGCCTTTGATTTTTGCAAAAAAATCTTTACCGACTTTGTTAACAACGGGAACTTTTACACCATAAGCTTTGATTTCTTCTTTGAAGAAATTCTGTGCAGTGCTTTGTGTTTTCCCGTCAATGCTGTTTTTAAGTTCCTGCCGGACTTGTTCAAGAATGGTATTCATATCTCTACTGTTTTTACTTATTTTGCAAAATTACGGATTAAACCCCATATCCGTCATATCTTTTTCATACCTTTGCAGGCGTATGACAACATCATTGTTTACATATCGTTGTTGGATGGCCGGAATGATTGCTTGATTCCGGACGGTTTTATCATCTGAGAGCACTTTTGCTGGGATTTAAATATTACCGGATAAGTGTGTTATATCGATAAAACGTCCGTTTGGAATTCAAGTATTTTTTCACCATTCAAATAAGTAAGCAATGAATAACAACTTATCTTTATATGGTTGGAACGACAGGTTGTTCCAACTCAAACAATCTTCACCTTTCCATTCGTTGATTCACGGTCGCGTTGCCGTGGTACATAAAACATGTTATGACGTAATTTCCGAAGAAGGCATTTATCAATGCGAACTGACCGGAAACATGCTGTTCGGGAAACCAGAGTATGAATTGCCTTGCACAGGCGATTGGGTGATTTTCCAACCTTTCGACGAAAGCAAGGGAATCATTGTCGACCGGCTTCCCCGGGAACGTACGTTGTGCCGCAGGAAGAGCGGAACCGTTGCCGGCCGTCAAGTGATAGCGTCGTATGTCGACAAGGCCTTTATTGTGCAAAGCCTTGATGGGAATTTCAATGTCCGCCGGGCAGAACGCTTCATGGCGCAGGTCTTGGAAGAAGGCATTCAACCCGTGCTGGTACTCAACAAAGTCGATTTGGATGATAGCCTGCGGAAAATGGAAGAAGCAATCAAACACTTTTCCGGCCGGGTACAGGTTTTCATGACCAGCCTTCATCAATCCGATACGATATTGTCATTACGGGAATTTATCGCACAAGGCGAAACGGTAGTTTTTGTCGGTTCTTCGGGAGTTGGTAAAAGTTCGCTCATCAACGCACTTTGCGGGCGTGATATTCTCCGCACTTCGGAAATAAGCGAATCGACAGGAAAAGGGCGGCATACATCTACCCGGAGGGAAATGGTACTGATGGAAAGCTCTGGTGTTCTTATTGACACGCCGGGAGTCCGCGAATTCGGGCTGGCACTCGATAATCCTGAAATATTAGCCGAGATGTCGGGCGTTTCGGATTATATTGAATTGTGCCGTTTTGCAGATTGTACACATACCAACGAACCCGGTTGCGCCGTCATACAAGCCGTAAACGACGGTTCGCTGTCGCGGGATGTTTACGAGAGTTATCTCAAGTTACGGAGGGAAGCATGGCATTTTACCACTGCCGAACACGAAAAACGCAAAAGGGATAAATCCTTTTCACGTATTGTGGATGAAGTAAAAAAACTCAAAGAAAATCGTTAACGTAGCAGGTCGTCATTGCGAGCGACAGCGAAGCAATCCATTTCATTATACAAATTGCTTCGTCGTTCCTCCCCGCAATGACGTTTTTTCTGATTTTTGAACAACCTCAACGTGTTCTATCCACTTTTTCTGTCCATTCAAAATTTTAATACAGGTTAGAATGTATCTTTGTAAACAATAAAAATGATATGAAATATTTGAATATACCCAATGCCGATTTCAAGCTGTCGCGCTTGGGGCTTGGCGGAACAGGCATTAATAATCCTGCTGAAATAGACGAAGGTATCCGCACCATTCATGCCGCATTGGATGCCGGAATCAATTATCTGAATACAGCCGATTTTTACGGCAGCGGAACCAGCGAAATGCTTTTGCGCGAAGCCCTGAAATCCCGTAAGCGGGAAAGCGTTTTTATTTCCGTAAAATTCGGAAGCTTAGTTGCCCCCGACGGCAGATATTATGGATTGGATGTGCGTCCGCAAACCGTGAAAAATTATTTGTCCCACACGCTGAAACGCTTGGGAACGGATTACGTTGACCTGTACCAACCAGCGCGAATCAATCCGCATATCCCGGTGGAAGAAACGGTTGGCGCCATTGCCGAACTGGTAAAAGCAGGATACGTTCGGAGTATCGGCCTTTCGGAAACGGATGCCGAAACGTTGCGCAAAGTCCACGCTACCCACAAAATCGGTCTGGTGGAAATGCAATATTCGTTGCTGAATCGTAGCATTGAACGCCAATTGATTCCGGCAGCCCGCGAATTGGGGATTCCTGTGGTAGCTTTCGGGAATTTATTCAACGGACTGATTGGTGGTCACAATATCGATGAAAAATTATTGGTGTTAGCTAACCGTATGTCCGCACCAATGGTGGAAAATCTGAAAAAAGTTGTTCCGGCATTGAATAACGGATTGAAAACAATTGTCGATGAAAAAGGAATAACCGTTTCACAACTTGCCATCGCTTGGATATCGGCACAGGGTAGCGATATACTGGCATTAGTCGGTTCAAGAACCGTTGCACAGCTTAACGATACGGTAAAAGTAGCCGACGTTGAACTCGGTGATGATGATTTGAAGCGGATAGAACATATTTTTCCCATAGAAAATGCTTTCAATTCCTATATGTTGGATGCCGACATCGATAAAAACGGATTGTTTGTTAAACGGTAAAATGAATTCCATGGAACATTAGTGTCCCGTTAAAAATTGGGAGGGTGTATGACAAATTGCAATCTTTAGTTCAAATTGTATCTTTGTGCTGATAATAAACCTAATACCTTACATCATGGATAAAGCATCAATCAAGGCATCAATGTTATCCGCTATTTCAGAAGAATTAGATTTGTGTCTGG
>JAVBSH010000217.1:0-5712 GCA_031547085.1 Bacteroidales bacterium | reverse complement strand
TAAGTTGTTTAAAAAGTGGAACGATGATCTTTGTTGATAAAACCCAAATTTTTTACACCCCACCTGCTGGGTCTCTAATAAGACCCGGTGGATTTTATCAGGTAGCCATCAGACCTACCGGGTCTTAGAGACCCAGCAGGTCATTTTTTTACAGGTACTTTCCGTATTCTGTTTTCGGTATCAATAATGTCGCTCATTTTGTCCATCCCGATATCCAGGATGTCTACTGTACCTAATTGGAGGACATAGCGAAAACTATTGTCGCGTTGTTCGTCGCTGTTGGAAAACTCGCCTTCACCGATGATTTTCATACCGATTACACCTTTTCCGGCCTGATGTAATTGCCTGATCACCGGCTCCACCTTTTCTACCTTATCGTCCATCTTGGGGCCGTAAGCATTGACCCTTACGTGGATACAGTCTACCCAAGGCTCTTTTACCGCTGTTTCTACTGCTGCCAACGAATGACAACTGAGACCGTGCGAACGGATGATCCCTTTTTGTTTCAGCTTGTCTAGTGCTGTCATATAATCGCTCAATTCGGTATTCCAATCGGCCGAAGTGACGCAATGCAACTGTACACCGTCGATATAATCGGTTTGCAGCTCTTTCAGGAACCGTGTCACTACTGTTTCCGCATCGGGACGTTCAGCTTCTGGAATTGCCCCCCGCATAAACCAGAGCTTGGTGAAAAGCGTATAATCCTTCCGGGGATATTTTTTCAAGGCATCGCTAATGATTGCGTGGGTTCCGTATGAGTCGGCCATATCGAACGACCTGACGCCCCGCCGATAGATATCCTGTACGAATTTAATCCCTTCCTCGTATCCCATACGGGTGAGGTTGGATTGCCGGCCACCACCCCTGATACCGGTTCCCATACACAGGCGTGTGGTTTTAATACCGGATTTACCTAATGTGACTGTATCGTAAGGATCATATTTCCTGGCTGCGGCCTGATTCGCTTCGGCAAACTGACTGTTCATCAACACCGCTCCCACCCCGGCGGCGGCTGTCCCAATAAAATGACGTCTTGTGTATCTCATGGCTATTTTCTTGAATGGTCAAATATAGTCAATGTTCATCAATATTTGATATCATCAACCGATTTTTTCAATCCGTTAAGTTTACATGAAATACTATTAGTTTGCTAAGAAATAGGTTAAAAAAATACGGTTTTCAAATTTCTACATTGTGCCTTTGTGGTAGTTTATTAACCACAAAGACCTGCCTGTCCGGTCAGGCGGGCTCAAAGATAATATTATATAGTTTTGCCATACGAAAAAATGAAAAAATGATAACTTTAATTGGATTTTACACGTATTAATAACCAAGGATTGGATGAATCAGAAAAATGAATGAATATTTTGCTGGTTTAGGATCAGGAAAATATAAATCTGTAATAAATACCAAATATTTAAATTAATGAGTTATCAAACAGCATATTCTCAAAAAGCAAATGTTGCCTCAGCCGTTGAGGAAATCAAAGCAAAATTATCGAATGTAGGAGATCCAAGCTTGGTTGTTTATTTTGTATCCCCGATATTCCCGGTTGATGAGGTCAGCAAATTGATGGCCGAAGAATTTCCTACGGCACAGACCATTGGTTGTACTACCGCAGGCGAGATGGTTTCCAACCGGATGTTGACGGGTTCTATTGTGGCGATGGCTTGCGGAAAAGGAAGTATTCCACGGTTGAAAGTCGAAGTTATGGAGAATATTAAAGAAGACAAACAAGCTGTTGCCAATGCATTGAAAAACATGGGTAAATATTTCAATACGCCTGTGTCTCGCCTTTCCCCGTCGCATTATGTGGGGATGTTACTGATTGACGGACAAAGCAAGTGTGAGGAATATATCAATGACCAAATTGGTAATCTCACCAATGTGATTTTCATCGGAGGTTCAGCAGCAACCGATGATCCATCCAAGCCGACATGTGTTTTCGTTAATGGAAAAACCTATACCGATGCTGCCGTTATAGCATTGATGGAACCGACCAATGGCTTTACCTTTTTGAAGACCCAAAGCTTGTCGCTGACGGACAAAAAACTTATTCCCACGAAAGTGGATGAAGAGAACCGGATTGTATATGAATTTAATGACAAACCGGCAGCAGAAGCTTATGCCGAAGCATTAAACATTCCGGTAGCAGAACTTCCCAATTATTATACAACAAATCCATTGGCATTGGTTTTCGATGCGAAAAATTATTTTGTGAGAGACCCACACAGTCTCTTAGAAAATGGCGCCATGGATTTCTATTGTTCGGTAAAGGAAGGAATGGAACTGACCATTCTGCAATCCAAGGATATTGTAACAAACACACGCAGGGATATCGAACAGGTTTGTTTCAATCATCGTAATTTGAATGCGGTTATTGAGTTCAACTGTATGTCGCGTGTGATGGAATTACATGAGAATCGACAGGAACAGGACTATGCGACACTATTCAGGTCGATCCCGACCATATCTTTCGGAACTTTCGGTGAAAGCTATATAGGCCATATGAACCAAACCTCCACCATGCTGTTTTTGAAGTAATTAAAACTTTAACCATCACCAACCAAATATTTGGAATATGACAAATTTTAGAATCGCACGATCCTGTGCACCGGAAGTTAAAACAGCAGTTCAAGAAATCAAGGATGAATTAGGGGACATAGATTCGGGATTGATCCTTTACTTTGCTTCGCCCACCTATCCGGTCGATCAAATAAGTAAAGAAATAGAAAGCGCTTTCACGGGAATTCCTACTGTTGGATGCTCCACTACCGGCGAAATGATATCAGGCTCAATGGGGCAGGAATCTATTGTTGCAATGGCATGGCATAAAAGAACTTTCAAAGATTTGAAAATCGCATTACTGGAGAATGTCAAGACCGACCAACAGGCAGTGGCAAAAGCATTTAAATCCTTCGAAGGTAGTCTGGGTAAGCCGATGAATACATTAGACCCGTCCCGTTATGTGGGAATTGTAATGATTGACGGGCTGAGCGGAACCGAGGAGTGGTTGAACGATCAAATCGGGAATCTGACCAATGTTCCTTTTGTAGGTGGATCAGCAGGTGATAATTTTAAATTTGAAAACACTTATGTGTTCTTATCCGGTACGGCATATACGAATGCTGCTGTGTTACTTTTGATGGAACCGACGAATGGTTATGCCATTTTGAAGACACAAAGTTTCAAAACAACTGAAAAGAAGCTGATTCCGACCAAAGTGGACGAGAAACGGCGGATGGTGATGGAGTTTAACGGCAAACCAGCAACCGAGGCTTATGCCGAAGTGTTGGGAATAACAGTGGGAGAACTTGCAAAGAATCTGGGTGAATACCCTGTTGGGCTAGTCTTTGATGAACGGAACTTTTTTGTGAGAAGCCCTATGCAAATCGAAGGTACTTCCATTATTTTCTATTGTTCGGTAAAAGAAGGGATGGAACTAACAGTGTTGCAATCGGGAGATATTGTGGCTAATACCCGTGACGATTTGAAAGGGATGGAGCAAAAATGCGGCGGAATACAGGCTGTAGTAGATTTCAACTGTTGCCTGCGCACATCGGAGTTAAACCGAAAAGGCCTGTTACAAGCATACGCAAACATATTCGGGAATATTCCGGCCATTGGATTTGCCACTTATGGCGAAAGTTACATAGGACATATCAACCAGACGTCTACCATGTTACTGTTGAAATAATAATATTTTAAGATAAAACTTTAAGAATGATGAGTACAACCAAACAAATCCTGGATTTCATCATCAAGGAGAAGGCCCAGGGGAATACCTTTCAGGAACTGAATATCCAGATGAGAATCATGATGAAAGGAATAAATGTAAAAGGTATTTTGGAAGACAAGGTACCCGATGATCCTGCAACAAATGAAAAGTTGAAAGAGATAGCAAAAGAATATGGCGTTGATTTGGTAAAAATGCCGTAATGAAAAGTGTAAACTTGGGAATAACCTGGCGTGCCAGGTTATTTTTTTTCGCCATAGATATACAGTGAATGTTGTATCGGGTTGAAATTATATTTTTCGCAAACTTCCCTGATGATCGGTTGCAGGCGTTGATCCGAAAATTCGATCACTTCGCCTGTTTTGATGCATACCATGTGTTCGTGGTGTGTGCCGGGATAGGCTTTCTCGAACTGGGCGATGTTTTTCCCGAACAAATGTTTGACTACTAAATTGCATTCAAGCAACAGGTCGATGGTGTTGTATAAAGTAGCACGGCTTACCCTGTAATTCTTATTCTTCATCATGATGTACAACGACTCGATGTCAAAATGTGTGTTTTGCGAATAAATTTCATCCAGGATAGCATATCTTTCAGGTGTTTTCCTGTGCCCATTCCGTTCCAGGTATTTGGTGAAAATTGTTCTCGCCTGGTCGCTCATATCCGTATGATCCATCATTATATTGAATTGTTGAATTATTGAATTGTTGAATCTTTGAATGTTAAATATTGATCATCGCTTTCATCACGCCATCGTGGTATCCGGCTACCATGTCAAATGCCTGTTTACAATCCTCCAGTCCGAAGCGGTGTGTGATCCAATGATCTACCATCACTGAACCGTCAGCAATCCTTCCGACAACTTCCTTATCGCAACCATTTTGCCGGCGGACATTCTGGATACAGATCTCTTTCCTGCGCAAATCGTCCGCTGGGAACGAAAACCTTGAAAATTCAGGAATGCCGACAATCAAAAGTTTTCCACCGGGTTTCAATAAGTCAATGGCTTGATCCAATGCTTCCTGTTGCCCGCAACATTCGAATACCATGTCCAACATTTGGGGTTCCTGTTTCCTGATTCCTATAACAACATCTTGGTGCAAAATGTTGTACGTAGCAGTAGCTCCGCTTTGCCGGGCAATCGTCAGCCGTTCGTCAATCTTATCAGTGACATAAACATTACCGGCGCCTGCCAGTTTTACACCTGCGAGTACGCTGAGACCGATAGGCCCCGACCCGAGTATGGCGATGTTTTTACCTTTGAGTTCCCCGGCAAGGCGGGCTGCATAAAATCCGATGGCCAAAGGCTCGGATATGGTAGCCTGTTCGAAACTCATACCATCGGGGATCGGCAAACAGCTTCCCTGGGGCATCACAATATATTCGGATAAACAGCCGTCGGCTTGACCCGGACAACCAAGAAAACGCAGTTTACGGCAAGTGTGTGGCCGGCCGGCAAGGCATTGGTCGCATTCGCCACAAGGCATTGCCGGTTCAATGGCAATACGGTCGCCCGGACGCAATGAACTGACTGCACTTCCCACTTTTTCGACAATACCGGCCCCCTCGTGGCCAACAGGAAATGGATACTGTACCACCTGCGAACCGATTTTCCCCGTCGTGTAATAGTGTACATCCGATCCGCATATACCAACGACTTGCATACGTATCAATACATCGGTGTCATTTTGAATATCGGGTTTCGGCAACTCGAACATTTCCATCTGCCGGATACCGATTAACTGCATGGATTTCATACTAATCACTGTTTTAAAAACAGCGATAAAGGTAGTAATTTTTCCGGAATTTAAAATGATTCTAAATAAAAATCCAGAGCAACCGCATCAAAATAAAATGGGTTAACATTTTATAATTTGTGTTCATTTTTTGTCCACGAATTATACGAATTAACACGAATTTTATATTGACACGAATAAATTTCAGCTTTGCTGAAATTTCAATTAGTGAAAATTCGT
>JAVBSH010000059.1:0-19367 GCA_031547085.1 Bacteroidales bacterium | reverse complement strand
TCTCAACCATAGGCTCGGTGAAATCTTAATACCTGTGAAAATGCAGGTTACCCGCGACAGGACGGAAAGACCCCGTGGAGCTTTACTGTAGCTTGATATTGAAGTTCGGTATAGTATGTAGAGGCTAGGTGGTAGGCTTTGAAGTTGTGTCGCTAGGCATGATGGAGCCAACGTTGAAATACGGCCCTTTTCTTATCTGGAGTCTAATCACGCTATGCGTGAGACATTGTATGGTGGGTAGTTTGACTGGGGTGGTCGCCTCCAAAAGAGTAACGGAGGCTTTCAAAGGTACCCTCAGCACGCTTGGTAACCGTGCGCAGAGTGCATTAGCATAAGGGTGCTTGACTGTGAGACCAACAAGTCGAGCAGGTACGAAAGTAGGATAAAGTGATCCGGTGGTTCCGCATGGAAGGGCCATCGCTCAAAGGATAAAAGGTACTCTGGGGATAACAGTCTGATCTCCCCCAAGAGCTCACATCGACGGGGAGGTTTGGCACCTCGATGTCGGCTCGTCACATCCTGGGGCTGGAGAAGGTCCCAAGGGTTCGGCTGTTCGCCGATTAAAGTGGCACGCGAGCTGGGTTCAGAACGTCGTGAGACAGTTCGGTCTCTATCTGTTGTGGGCGTAGGATATTTGAGGGGGGCTGACCTTAGTACGAGAGGACCGGGTCGGACGTACCGCTAGTGGACCGGTTGTGGCGCCAGCTGCACCGCCGGGTAGCTACGTACGGTTAGGATAAGTGCTGAAAGCATCTAAGCACGAAGCCGTCCCCGAGATGAGATATCCCTTAAGGGTCGTGGGAGATGACCACGTTGATAGGTTGCAGGTGTAAAGTCGGTAACGGCAAAGCCGAGCAATACTAATTACCCGTGACTTTCTCAGATAAGTCTTTATTGATTGTCGGATGTTGCATTGAATAATGCGACAGATGATCGGTAAAAAAATGTTTATTCGAATGTATAAATTTCCGTCATGTCTTTTTTATACGGTTATCAAGAATAATTATTGTTAATTATTCATTGTTAATTGTTAATTGCTTTAGGTGGTTTCAGCGACGGGGTTCCACCTCTTCCCATTCCGAACAGAGAAGTTAAACCCGTCAGCGCCGATGGTACTGCAATTTTGTGGGAGAGTAGGTCGCCGCCGAACTTTGAACCCTTTCATTAGTAATAGTGAAGGGGTTTTTTGTGCGGTCATACGAATACGCAAAATAACTCCACTTTTTTTGTGGATTTTGAATAAAGGTCTCTATCTTTGCTGTGGATCAAGGAACAGATATGGAAATAATATTTGATAAAACATATTTGGAAGAATTATATACGACCGGCAAGACAACATACCGTTTTCAACCGCAGATTGTCATAAAATACCGCAAAACGATTGATATTCTTGAATCGGTTGCGGGAATCGAAGATCTTTTTCGGTACAACAGTTTGCGGTACGAAGCCCTGCACGGCGATAAAGAAGGGCTGGAATCAGTCCGCGTAAACGACCAGTACTGTATAGAATTTGTAACGACCAAAATTGTTTCGGAGGCAGTCGTAACAATATGCAATATCATAAATTGTCAAACCATTATAAGTAAGAAGTCATGGTAAGCATAAAATTTGGGTTTACCCCCATACATCCCGGCGAAGTGTTGAAAGATGAGATCGAATATCGCAAAATCACACAAAGCCGCTTGGCAAAGCAAATGGGAATATCATACAAAATATTGAACGACTTACTTAACGGGCGTCGTCCGATCACTACCACCACAGCAATGATGTTTGAAGCCGCATTGGACATTCCGGCATATTCCCTCATCAATATTCAAACAAAATATAATTTGCAAGTTGCAAGCCACGATAAATTCCTTGCAAAACGCCTTGCTGAAATACGCAAAATGGCGTCAATGCTTTGAATAAACACTCAACCCCCATGTACATACTATTCACCACTTCCCAAAACAACCTCCAGAACTTTTTCCATTCGCTTTTAGCCGATGATATACGTGATTGCTGTGGTTCATCGGTATACAGCCGTGGGGAAGATCATTTCGAGTCGGATTGTGTAGCGCAGGCGATATATAACGAAGGAAAGACCATCTTGAAAGCCGTTGTAAACGGAAGCGAGGATTATACGGTAACCATTAAGTTAGGTGGTGGTAAGGTCTCTGGTTCATGTACCTGCCCTTACGATGGCGTGTGCAAACATCAAGTGGCAACCATGCTGTACGTAATAGATAACGAGTCGGAAATTAAGATAGCAGGTAATGGGGACAAGAATACCGGTAATCAGTTTCACCAATATGTACAGACCCTTTCGAAAGACGAACTGGTGGCCATGGTGGAAAAGTTTGCACCCGGGCAGTTCCGTACCGAAGTGAAGAACAGGTTTGCCAATGCCGGTGAAGCAAACGAAACCTTCCGTAAAGTGGAGCGGATAATAGATCAAATATTCAAAAATGATCACTTGTTATATAGCCCCGGCGATTTTAGTAATGCGTTGGATAACGAACTGGCAAAACTGTCGGGCTTGGAGAAAGCATTACAAAAGGAGATAGAGGATTTGCTATTTCATATCATGCAAGAAGTTGACGGCGCTTTTGACAATGGTTATTTGTACGAGGATTATAGCGATTACAGTTATGAGGCATCAACGAGTTTCGAAAATTTTGTTGCCGGGTATGTTGTGAGTCTTGGCAATGACAGGAAAACGGCTTTCCTGGCCAAGCTTGATGCCGTACTAAACGAGCAGGGATATAGCACTTTCGAAACATTGAGGAATGTGGCAAACTCGGCATTTTCTGACGACGATCTGCCATATCTGAAAAAGGTATTGATGGACAGTTACCAGAAGTTTTCGCTGGAGCTTGTTGGAAATTATTATGATTGCGTTTCCGGTTTGCTTTCGTATGACGAGAAAATCTCCGTATTGAGCATATTGATGGAACGTAACAACAAACGGGCGATTGAGCTGGCTACGTTGTACGATGCCCACGGGGAACTCCCTAAAGCCGTCGGAACATTGAAAACATGGCTGGCAGCAAACAAAGGTTCATATTACTATAACGAAGAAGTTTATTCTCTGTATCTTGACCTGCTAAAGAAAGGAAACAGTGATCTGTCCGAAGCCGCAGCAGACGCTATAACCAATAGTTCCACCAACACGATGTTATCCAAGGTCGTGTCGATGATAGCAGGAATTCCTACCCGTTACGAGCAGTTGCTGGAGCAGAAAAACCCCAATGAAATGCTTCGGTACCTCGAAAAGGGGAACCGGCTACCCGAAGCATTGGCATTGATCAAACGCAAAACCAATATTAATGAAGATTTGGTGCATGGATTTTTCAGGATGCACAAAATGGTTTTCCCCGCCGATGCCACAGCGTACTTCTGTAAAGTTATCAACAAAAACCTGCAAGGCACGGGTGATCGTTATTACGAAGCAATAGCCGACGCCATCCGGCAACTAATGAAGATTAATCAGACCGAAGCAAACGCATACCTCAACGATATCCGAACGAATTACAAACGCCGTCGCAACTTGATCGCTATGTTGAGAGATTTGTGATGCTGAAAATATTGACAAACCTGGAAAATGAGTATCGTTTTTGGACAGATTGATCAATTCGATTACGTGATTGGCGAGAATGTCAGGCACAAATTTTCCATGCACATACACCAAACGTTTTGTATCGGGATGGTGACCAAGGGCAAACGTTCAATCCGGTTCCCATATAGCGAAGAAATCATTGACGAAGGAGAAATCTTTGTGGTCAATGCCGGGCAGCCTCATGCGGTCAGGGCCGAAGATCCCCATAATTACATCGCAATCACTACCGCTCAAATCCCGGTATCACATTACTACAGTAATAAAATCCGGTCACCTCGTTGTCGGGAACTATTCGAAAACTTGTTGCACGTAGTTAATAACGGCGAACAGGCCCGGCACTCGTTGTTCTTGGTTGGTATGTTAGAAGCCTTGGAGGAATTCAAAATTGCATTACCAGACAATCAGAGTCCTGTAGTAATGGTTCAAAAAGCATTGGGATTCATCAGTCGACATTGTTGCGAACCTATAACGATCAATGATATTGCTGGGTATTTGTGCATCAGCCCGTTTCATTTCTGCCATTTGTTCAAGCGCTACGCGGGAATTTCGCCATACAATTACCTGTTACAATACCGTATTAAACGTTCGCGTATGCTGCTGAAAAACCAATATTCGGTATTTGATACTGCCATAGCTTCCGGGTTTTACGACAGCAGCCACTATATCCGGCATTTTATTTCCTACGAAGGTGTTTCACCAAAACATTATCAAAAATATTTTTCCTGAATTCCGGAAAAACACAAGATTGTACAATACAGACTGATAAAACAGAAGCATTTTTGCAGTTCATTTTAATCATTATTCGTATGAAAACATTTGTTATTTGTTGTATGGTCGTATTGTGTCCCGTATTAATGGCACAGAATGTGAAGGACAAGAAAAATGCCGGGCAAGGCGCTTTTCTTACAGTCGTTGAAAATGGTGTTGTTTTTTATGTTGACCGCGAGGAAATTATTTCCGGTAAAGGTTGGAATGCCCATGCATCCTACAAGGGTGTTTACCTGAAACATCTGGTGCTGGGTGCTGATACGGAAAACAGGTTAAGTTGCCATATCGTTAAGGTGGACCCCAATTGTGTGCTCGAAGAGCATATCCACGACGGGAAGCTGGAGTTGCACGAAGTGATTGCCGGGAGTGGAACCTGTTTTTTGAATGGCAAAGCGATTAACTATCAACCAGGGATTATAAGTGTTATTCCCGCCAATACCAAGCATAAAGTAGTAGCCGGAAAGGATGGTTTATACTTTCTGGCAAAATTTACCCCGGCATTGCTATAGCATCGGGTAAGAATTCTCTTTTTACCCCTTCTTTTACGGTGTTGACAACGACACCGGTAATATTTTCCCATTAAAATAATGGTGTCCGTTACGTGCAAAATCGGCTATAAAGGCAGCTGCTTGCGGTGCATCAATGGAGGCTTGGTAACCGGGAAATGCATCCTGCAACATTTCGGTTTGTACGGCACCTAAAGCCAGGGCATTTATCCGGATATCCGGACATTCTGAGGCCAGGCATTCCGTAAGTATAGCTAATGCAGCCTTTGAAGCGCTGTAATGTGACAAACCGCTGAATTTAATGCTTCCCTGAAACCCGCCCATACTGACAATGTTAACCACATGCGCGTGGGCTTTGCAGAGCAGAGGTAATAATGAACGGATAAGCAATGCTGCCGCTGTATAATTGATGTCAAAAATCCGGCGGATATCATTTGCAGTCATTAAAGCAAATGGCCGATTCAGTAATAACCCCGCATTATTGATGAGTATGTCAATGTGGTCGGTATGTTGGCCGATCACTCTGGCTATGGTATCTTCTTCCTGCAATAACTTTGTCAGATCGTACACCACTGGAATGATTTGCGATGGATAGAGTGCCATCAAAGGATCGAGCGATGCAATATCCCGCACAACAGCAAATACGACATCGCCGGTTGCTGCAAAGTTCTCGGTCATCCGGTAGCCGATACCTCGTCCTGCTCCTGTAACAACAACGTGTGAATTCATAAAATGAAAGATTCCTATACAAACACAAAGGTAATGAGAAAAAGAACCGCCCATGCTTTGAATATTGCGAAATGATGGGATGATTGTATGGGCGATTGCAAAAATATTTTGTTTTTTAGGAAACCTCCTGTACTTTTACACTGTAAAATAAAGCAGGCCGTTCTATCGCAGCATTGCTGAGGAAAGTCCGGGCAACGCAGGACACCATGCTTCCTAACGGGAAGGCGCCGCGAGGTGTATGAGCGTAACAGAAAACAACCGCCGTCTTTCGGGACGGTAAGGGTGAAAAGGTGGGGTAAAAGCCCACCGGTTCTTGTGGTGACACAGGAAGCCGTACGCATCATGGGTTGCAAGGCCATGTATACCGTCAATAAAGGGTGGTCCGTCCAATGACGGGGGGTAGGCCGCACGAATCCGCCGGTGACGACGGAGCAAGATAAATGATAGGACTCGACAGAACCCGGCTTACAGGCCTGCTTTTTTATTTTTTACTGTAGACCTCTGATTAAAAATTGAAATTGACTCCTGTGCTTATATTTACCGGATAGAGTGTTGAATATTTATCAATAAAATCGTTCTTGGTCCACAAATAATTGATTTTAATATTGAATTTTATTTTTTCACCTCCGAGACGAAAAAAGACACATGGTTCTATCGCTATTCCGTTATACTTGTGGATAGTTTTTAAGTCGGCGTCGTCCAGGAGACGAGCGTCAAGATGACCTACCTTCATACCCAACCCATAGTCGATGTGTGCAGCGCCCTGGTCGGTTTTTCCAATATTGAACTGGGTAAAAAAGAGGTGATAGTCTATGTTTGGATTGAATATACTTCCCACAATACTGTTACCGTATCCGTAACCACCGTAAAGTTCTGTTACTGTTTTGTTTTCAAATCCTTTAAATAGCCCCAATGCACCCTGGATATGAAATCTGCTCATAAAGTCGATATTACCATACGCCTGAATAGCCACTATATTGGTCAGCCCGTATGATACAGTCCCGTGAATGGATGGAGTATATGTCGCTCCCGCATCCACTCTTAAATCGCCCTTTTCCGTGATCAATGGAATATCGACAGTCTGTGGGTAGTAAGCTGCACAGCCATATAGTAGTATCAGCAAAACTATAATATATGTTGTTTTAGTTCGATTCATAAATGGGTTATTGAGTCAAACAGCTTGTTTTCATGTTGGTTCTTTCACTTTATCTTTTTCGCAATTCCCCTTTCTTTAATTATAGGCATAACTGTTTTTAAATTCAAAAAAATATAATTAGAAGATATGTTTTTGCGAGGATAAAACACCTCTTTGTATGTTATACGTAATATGTACTATAAATGTTGTAGTAATTTATAAAAAAAATGAAATGTTTTTTTATTCGGAAATGTTTTGTCTACCCACCATTTCCCATGCAATCAGCAATCCCACCATTTCGGAATAACTCAGGATGCCGCTTTGTTGTTTATTGGTTTTGAGGTAGCTGTCGTACACTTTGTCTTGCACAGCCGATAAAGTCGGATTCAGCGCTTTTTGCCAGTGTTCCTGTATGGCACGGTGGTCGGTTATAATGCGTGGGTCGATTTGTGCTGATATTTCCTTGTAACAGTCGGGTGATATTTTTCGCAGATTGCCCAGCAAATATGATACGGTTTGCAGGTAGCCGCTATACCGCACCAAGACATGATCGCTCGATGTACAAATAATGGAGGCGTATAGATTGCACTCAGCTTCGTTGGCAATACCGAACTGGTGCGCTTTTTCGTGCGCCAGGGTGAACGGGTAGGTGAGTGGCAGCGCATAGTTATTAACCTGCACTTCATTGAAAAAAGGATCGAAATAACCGGAAACCCCCATTCGCGTCATCAGTGGTTCAGTGAGCGTGTATTTGGTTCGCCGCCATCCGCAAGGGTAGGGGAGGAGCAGTTGCCGGTGATGTTTTTCATACATGGCTTCGATCTTGCTGTCGATTTCCTTTGTATCAAATTGAGGATTGGCCACATAAGCATGGTTGAGCGAGTCGATATAGCGGATAACAAACTGCTCGAAGAACTCTTTGTCTTCTTTGGGTTGTTCGATACCGAACCGTGTATGGAATCCGGGACGGAAATAACTGATACCCCACGCCATATAGAACCATACTGCGATCCAAAGAACCGATAACAGAACGATGTTGATCCAGCAACGGAAACTTAGCTTGCGGAGGCACATCCATACGATACTGAAAGGCAACAAGACAACTGCTGCAATGATCAGCACATCCAATAAAGAGAACGGAACCCAACGCGAAATGAAAGAAAGTACCGTAGCGACGACCGGGTAGCAGTAATGTATATAAGTCTCGGCTAAAACCGGGATGCGTGCACACAGAAAGATAAATGCCAGGAAAACAACCGGGACAATATATTTTATAAATGTGGGGAATTGCTTTTGACTTTTCATTTGCTGGGAGCTTCGCGCATTAAGTCTTCGATGGTCGGTTCCTTAATGCGGCCTTTCTGATCTTCCACTTTCTGGAAAAACTCTTTTTCCGACGCTTCCAGTTCATCAATATTAGTGATTATTCCATTGGCATAAATGATAGTGGATGTTGCCTTGCCATCATTAGCATAATGTACCCATTTGCCATCGGGTTGGTCATTTTTGTAGGCGCCTTCCGTTTCCTTTTTTCCGTCGGGATAATATGCAATATATATTCCTTCCAACTTGTCGTTGATATATGTGACGGTCGATTTTAGCTGTTTATTGTCGAAGTATTGCTTACAAGGCCCGTTCTTTTTGTCGTCGCGCCATACTGTTTCTTCTGCAACATCTCCGTCGGAATAGAGGCTTTGTGACTTTCCGTTCCGTATGCCTTTTGTGTATTCGATGCGATATGATGGTTTCTTGGTATAATAACTGTAATAAATCCACGTACTATCGTGTTTTGTATTGATGTAATTTCCTTCGGCTGCAACTTCCCCGTTTTGCCAGAAAAATTTAGCGTGGGCTTTTTCACTCTCATTGTCGTAGATCATAATCACCCTTACGCTTTTGCCTCCCGGATGGTAGCGTTTCATTTCGCCCACAGGCTTATCGTTCTTGAAATAGCCACTGTATACCAAGTTCCCATTTTTATCGACAGCCTCCCAGTAACCTTGCTTCTTGCCCGACGCATCGCGCTGGTTTTTCATTTGTCCGGATGCAATTCCGACCAAAAAGGTTAATAACAGGCTAATGAAGAATAAATTCCGAGTCATTCTTTTGTGAGGTTATAATGCGGCAGGTCCTGTACCAGTATATTATCGGGTGCTTGGTCTATCGCATGCAGGAACCCTTCCTGGATATGCAATACCTTTTTCAGATCCTCCGTGGGTTTATTCAAAATACGGTTATTTCCGCTTTTGTCCAGCGATTCTGCAATATATTTTACAGAATACAATTTGATATCTTTGGCCGGGGCATAGGCTCTTACCTTTTCGTTTTCCGTGCATACTTCCGAAATCAGGTTTCCTGCCAGCAGGTCAGCCATCACCATTCGCACCAGCCTGATCGGCAGCTTCATCCTTTTGGCCATTTCTTGGGCAGTCAATGGTTTTTTCCCGTCAATAAAGCGTTGCACAATACGTTGCAGCAACAGGATGTTGTATGCCCTGTGAGCATACGGGCTAATTTGGAGGGATTCGTTTTCAAGTTCATAGAGGTCAATGTTCTGGTTGGCAAAAGACACTTCGGCGCCCAACAACACAATCAGCCAACTTGCCTGCATCCAGATGAGCAGCAAAGGCAGGGCGGCAAAGCTGCCATACACGGCATTATTACGCGACATACCCACCTGCAAGTCGATATACAGCCATTGTACTATTTGGAAGGCGGTTCCTGCCAGGATACCGGCGATCAATGCCGATGTAAACTTCACCTTGGTGTTGGGCATGATGATATAAAGCAACGTAAACAGCAACCATATCATCATATAGGGAAACAACTTCATCAGGAAAACCACAAAAGGACTAAGGTTGACAAGATCGATATTGGCAGAAATATTGCTCAACTGCGTAGCCACAAATACATTTCCGCTGCTTGCAAGGATAATGAGGATCGGTGCTACCAGCATTAATGATATATAATCGGTAAACTTACGGACGTACGAACGGTGTTTCTTGATTTGCCAGATATCGTTGAATGAACTTTCAATGTTTCCCAGCACCTTCATCACCGACCAGAATAATACAGCTAACCCTACTCCGGCAATGAGCCCGCCTTTGGTGTTCTCGAGCATGGAATGAGCAAAGGATATCAACCAGTTAAGTACTTCCTCCTGCCCTTTGAAATTATCCACCAGTTTTTGCTCCAAATCCTTGTCGAAGCCGAAACCTTTGGCTATCCCGAAACCCATGGCCAGAATGGGTACTAAGGCCAACAGCGAATAGAACGTTAGTCCGGAAGCTCTCAATTGGACACGGTCTTCGCCAAAACGACGGAAAGACACCAAAATGACACGCAAGTATCTCAAAAGTAGTGCTATACGAGGTGGATAGTCGTCCAAGCGGACACTCCACACCTCGTCGGTAACAAAATGTTTTACCTGAATGAAAGTATTTTTTATTTTCTGTTTCAAGTTCATATATGATGATGAAAATAAGCTTCAAAGGAAAGGATTTATATTTGAATATGCAAGTGTGAAAGACCTAATTTTGCAGGATTGTTACCTAATAGGATGATGCAATTTTGTAAAAAGTATGGTAGCTTTGTGGAAAATTTTGGAATATGGTAAAAGCAGTTTTTTTCGATATCGACGGCACATTGGTCAGTTTCAATACCCATTTTGTCCCGTCATCGACTGTCGAAGCAATAGCAGAACTAAAAAAGAGGGGTATCAAGGTGTTTATTGCCACAGGAAGGGCATTGAAACAAGTCAATAGCCTGGACGGATTAGTGTTTGACGGGTATATCACCCTGAATGGGGCTTATTGTGTGGATGCCGCACAGGAGGAGATTCACAAAAGCGTGATTCCTGCCGAAGATATTGAAGCCCTCATCCGGTACCAGGAAGAAACGGAGCGTTTTCCGTGTGCATTCATGACTCCTATGGAAATGACAGTGAACTACGTGGATGAACGAGTGGTTGAATTGGCGCGTTTGGTCGATTTGCCCCTGCCTCAGGTAAAGGATTTCCGTGATACGGACTGGAGTAAAGTTCTGCAAATGGATATTTACATCGACAAGGAAAAAGAAAGGGAAATCATGCGGAAGGTGCTGGTACATTGTCAGGCAAGCCGTTGGAATCCTATCTTTGCAGATGTGAACCTGAGAGGTTGCAGCAAGCAGTCGGGAATAGATCATGTACTCGAACATTACGATATTGCATTGACTGAAACCATGGCTTTCGGCGATGGCGGCAACGATATTCCCATGCTGCGGCATGTGGCTACCGGAATTGCTATGGGGAATGCTGCCGACGAGGTGAAACGCGTAGCCAATTATGTGACCGACTCCGTGGATGAAAACGGGATATGGAATGCATTGAAGCATTTCGGGGCAATTTGAACGGTTACAACAATGTAATGAATAAAAATGTGCATTTGCAACACCTGATGGTATGGATGGGAATGCTATCTTTTTGGTTGTTCATAAGTTTTAAATCCGGTATCTTGAATTTTGCATCTTTCACGCTAATTTTGTGTGTCGGGTTTGGTTGTATTCAAAAACGACCAATCCTTTTGTTTTTAGCACCATCGGAATGATAGACAGAACCACGGTTGATAAAATCTTCGATACCGCCCGTATTGTGGAGGTGGTGGAAGAATTTGTTTCACTCAAACGACGGGGTGTCAATTATATAGGTTGTTGTCCTTTCCATAATGAGCGGACTCCTTCGTTTATCGTGTCTCCAGCCAAGAACATATACAAATGTTTCGGTTGCGGGAAGGCTGGTAATGCCGTGAATTTCATCATGGAACACGAACATCTCGGTTATGCCGACGCATTAAGGTATCTGGCTAAGAAATATGGCATCCCTATTGAGGAAAAGGAACAAACGCCGGAGGAGAAACAACAGGTCGACCGGCGCGAAAGCCTGATGGTGGTGTCGGCTTACGCCGCAAGAGTATTTCAGGACAACTTAGTTAATTCGCGCGAAGGCATAGCCATCGGGATGAGCTATTTTAAGGAACGGGGATTCCGCGAAGACATTATCAAAAGCTTTGAACTGGGATACAGCCTCGAAATGCGCGACGCTTTCACCAAGAAAGCATTGAAAGACGGTTACAAGGAAGAGTTCCTGGTTGAGACCGGTTTGAGCATCAAGGGCGATCATGGCGTTTTCGACCGTTTTGCAGGACGTGTCATGTTTCCCATTCACAGCCTTGCCGGGAAAGTCATTGCTTTTGGCGGCCGTGTACTCAAAACCGATAAGAAGACAGCCAAATACCTCAATTCGCCTGAGTCGGACATTTATCACAAAAGCCGGGTACTTTACGGGATATTCCAGGCGAAAAAGAGTATCCTGCAGAACGATAAATGTTTCTTGGTGGAAGGTTACACCGACGTGTTGTCAATGCACCAGGCAGGTATCGAGAACGTGGTAGCATCGTCGGGGACGGCGCTTACCGTGGAACAGATACAATTGGTGAAACGGTTCACACCTAATATCACGGTGTTGTATGACGGCGATACGGCGGGTATCAAGGCGTCGTTACGCGGTATCGACCTGATCTTGCAGGAAGATATGAACGTAAAAGTGTTGCTTTTACCCGACGGTGAAGATCCTGATTCATTTTCGCGGACACGCAGCGCTTCTGAACTAGAAACTTACATTCGCGGGAACGAAACGGATTTTATCACTTTCAAGGCCCGGCTGTTGCTGGATGACGCCAAAGGTGACCCGATCAAGCGTTCGCAACTGATTACCGATGTGGTACAGTCGATAGCATTGATTCCCCAAGCGATTACACGGTCGGTGTACCTGAAGGAATGTGCACGGATGTTCGAAATGGACGAGCAGATGCTGGCCGGGACAGCCGATGCCATGCGGCAAAAAAAAGCCGGCGACCAACGCCGGAGCGAGATCCGCAGAACTGCCCAGGACGCGGAACAACAGGCCAATGAGGTCATTCAATCCGAGGCGCCGCCGGTATCAGTTATAGAGATTCCCCATGAACAAACACGGGCGCAAAAGGAAATAGAACTTGCCGAGCAGGAACTGATACGGCTAATGGTATGCTACGGGCAGGAAACGCTGGTAGAGTTGGATGAGGAGACTGGCGAGGTTGGTATTACCGTTGCGGATTATATCATCAATGAGCTGTGTTCGGATGAATTGGATTTGCAGCAACCATTACTACGCAAGGTATTTGAAGAATACAGGCAACTGTCATACAATGGGGCAATCGTGAATGGTAAATATTTTACCCATCATCCCGATCCCGATATCAGCCGGTTAGTAGCCGGGTTAGTGGAGCCGAAGTATGTGCTGAGCAACATACACAAACGGCACGGTACCACCGTCAAAACCGAAGAAAACAGCCTCACCGAGGTTGTTCCGGCAAGCGTACTTGCTTACAAAAACAAACGGGTACTCATACGCTTGCAGGAACTTTCGCATGCCATACGGCAAGCCGAAGCCGATAAGGACGAAGAGCAACTGATGGCATTATGCGAACAATACAAGAACCTGACGCTGGTAAAAAAAGAGTTGGGACACGTGCTGGGAAAACGGATTTACAACTAATTCCCAGCGCTTTCATCATTGTCCGTCCCTACGCCACAACTTCCCTTCCTGCCGGATAATCCGTCCATCGTTGGCCAACCCTTCGATAACAACCGTGTAGGAAGTCGACTCATCGGCCGTATAGAAATCAAAAGAGGCTACGCCGATGCTGTCCGTTTGCACAACGGGCTGCCAGTGGATGGTTGTGCGCAAATCGGGCGCTTGCGCCCTTCTTTTCTCAGGGGTATCGTACTTCGGTGCGTAAAACTCCATTGCAGTCTGATAACCTAAGGGTAATATCGTCTTGATATTAAATGGTTTGTTTTTAATCGGATTGATGTTTCCATCCTTAGTGAAAATCACAATAACGCCATTGCCGCCTCTTGAGCCAAACATCGCTGTATTGGATGCATCTTTCAATACATCGACTTGCGCAATGTCGTGCACATTAATCATATCGATATATTCTATATCCGTGGGCAAGTCGTCAACCACCAATAATGGTGTTCCCTGTCCGCGGATAGAAATACTATTACCTGATACCATCACGCCCGGCAACCGCATCAATAGGGTGCGTAGATCCGTTACCGGAAACTTTTCCATTTGTTCCTCGGTGATGGAGCTGCTGGGTGATGAATAATAGGTTGATTTCCTTGGCGGTTTCCGCTGGGCCGAAATAGTCACTTCCGAAAGATGAACCACACGCACGCCGTTTTCGTAAGTATATTTCTGTTCGGCTTTATCGGCGTATTTTGCAAATTGGTTCTTGTCGACCACAGAAGGAGGGACAGCTGGTAAGGTTCTTTCCGGAAAAGTCTCCGGGTCTATGATTAATTCCATGCGTTTCAGCGGTGATTTTTGTGCGGCGTTTACAATAAACCGCGTGCTATCGGGCAGCTCACCGCCGTGAAAGTAAAATTGCCCGTCTTTATTCGTTTTGGTTATGTCGAAATAGTTACCTTTGAGAGACATCACAGTTACATCAACATCCTCGGCAGGTTTACTCAATAATACGCTTTTAACGATTCCCGCAATCTCGGGGCCTCTCTCGAGGGGCGAAGTTGGTCGGGCGAAACGGCCATGTGTCAAATCTGTTATGCTGTAGCGCCGCCATCCTTGCGTACGCATCAGCAGGTCCATCGCCCAGCCCGCAGAGGTGCTGTTTTGGAAATAATACGCAGGGTCTTCTATGTATCCCCGCAGGTCGGATGTAAGCAGGAGTTGAGTCAGTATGTTGGATGTAGAATCGGCAGTTACTTCCTTGTCGGAAGTAACTGCTACCGAAAAACTACCGGCTAAGGGTTGTCCTTCACGATCGGCCAAAGTCACCTGGTTTTTTACCAACGAGCGGGTGGCATAATTTTCTTTGTCCGGTTTGTACGTTACCACTGCCTGGTCGGCATTATTGATAAAAACAAGCCGTTCACTTACAGGGTTCAGGCTTGCATCGAATAATATAACATGCATTACTCCCGATGGGAACTGTTCTCTCTGTATGGTAACAAAATTTTTTGTAAAATCCCAAAGACCGGCAAAATGTACAATCCCACGGGTATGTGCTAGTAGAAAAAGCTCATCATTTTGCGTGGATTCTGCCGGTTTCAGTACCGATACGTAAAGTTTATCCCTGACCTGGCTAACAGCCAGTGAATAGCCTTGATTGATGGCAGCAGGCAGATTGAAGCGTTTCGACTGGTCTTTGTCATTTTTGCATACCACATAGTAAGTCTTGCCTTTTTCGGAAAGATGCGAAAAACTTCCCATCCCGAGATGGTCGCTTTTAAATTCGCCGATCTCTGTTCCGGCTTGGTCATAGAGGGTTCCGGTGATGTCTGTCGACTGGCCGTTGGATTTCATGGCCTTGAATGCTATTTTACTCGAAGTCCCTTCCAGAATGGAGCCGCCTTCCGGGTAAAAGGTAACATCGAAATCGTCGTCGGGCACAGGAATCTTAATGTACTGGCGGTAGGGGTGTCTGAATGCAACTGTTTCCAGAAGTATGGTCCTTTGATTCGATTTGGAAGGAAGATTGAAGGTGATGCTTGCCACCCCATCATCGTCGATTTTGACATTCATCTGCTTCCCGCTGTTAACGCTTATTTTGACGGATTGCGGTACAAGTGGGCCGGGAGGACTGATATGGGAAAAACGGAATGCCGCATTTACCTTTTTATCGGATTCGAAAGTGAATTTTGTATCGACGTGTACTACACGGGCTTGCGGGTCGCCGATACGGATATTTTTGGTGAAGAAATAGTTCTCGTCCTGACTTCGCATGAAAGAAGTATAGGCACGCATCGTGTAGTCGCCTTCGGGGATGTCGTCGGGAATCAGCATATAGCCGTAGTAAGCCGCAACTTCTTCACGTATCTTGGCACGGGTAATAATTGAGTCGAGCGGGTTGATCAACTCAACGTAAACATACCGGCTGACAGGGCTGGGGACATGGCTTACCGCGTCGGCCAAGTGCGCCCTGAACCATATTTTTTCGCCCGTAATATAATAGGGCTTATCGGTATGCAGGTAGAGTTTTTCCTGGGGAAAAGCAGCCAACTGTTGATGAAACAACAATGCCAAACTATCCGCTATACTGTTTTGTCCGCATGCAATTGCGGAAAACCCGACCAATAAACTAAATAACAAGATACGACGCGTCATAGGAATGTGTGTATTTTTAAAATTGTAAACTGATGCAAAGGTAACATATCCAATATATTTTACAAATATTTTTCAATAAATAATCAATTTTTGTCAACCAACTATTCATATTTCACGACTTCGGCCGGGTCGCTATTCGCTGCTTTCAGTACTTGCCCCAGTACCGTGAGTAACACAACCGATAACGTAAGTATTAACACAAATGCGAACATCCACCAGGTAATGTTGATATGATGGGCATACGCTTTCAGCCAATGGGCCATCAGCCCGGATGCGATGGGTAAGGCGATGACATTGGCAACTATTGTCAGTCCCAAATATTCGCGGAAGAACATTCCTGCTATATTGGAGGCTTCCGCTCCCGATACTTTGCGGATGGCTATTTCCTTGCGCCGCCGCCGGGTGACTAATGACACCATGGAATAAATACCAAAAACCGATATCAGCAGGCTGGTTGCGGTAAGGATACGGAACAAGCGCAACATGAGCGTTTCCGGACGGAAAATTTCGGCTAACTGGTCTTCCAGTAATATACATTCCGACATATTGTCGTCTGCCTTGTTTTCATTCATTACCTGTTGGATGTGTGCTAATGCCTGGGAACGGTGTTGAGGCGAAATTTTGATATAATACCGCACCTGATATGGATAATAATAAAGTTCAGGCTTATCGGAAATATCCTGCAAAGCTTTTGCCTGGACATATGCCATTGGTTGTACTGGTTTGTAAGCCGAACCACTAAACATGTCATTTACAACACCTACTATTTCTATTTTGGAAGAAAATATGGTAAGGCGTTTGCCAATAACATCGTGACCGATTTGATGTGCTGCGGTTTCGTTGATCACACATTTCTGCATGTCCGTTTCATTAATAAAGCGTCCGTTTTTGAGTTGCGCTTTAAAAAAATCGAAAAAACGATGGTCAGGAATAAGTGAAGTATTCCAATGTGCTTGATCGTCAGTTTTTCCATCCCATGAAACATTCATCTCTACCGATCCCGGATATTTGATCATACTTCCCGGGAAAACCAATACATCGGATACATATGGTGAAGCCGACAATTGTGATTTGACGGTTGCAGGATCGGCATCTTGGTTTGCCAGAAACCCCAGGTTCATGTCTGCGATTCCGTCTATATCCATGCCGATATTCCTTGTTGTCAGATATTTTGTTTGCTGTTGGGTGATCAGGGCGACGATCATGAATAATGAAGCAATGGCAATTTGTCCGGTACACATTAGGCGTTGCGCCCAAAAATTAGATGATACGAACTTGAAGCGAAATAAGATGTTGGCGCGAAAAATTACGAATAAAACCCCGGTAAGCGCCAGGCACCAAATTCCGCTCCATAGGGCAATAATGTATATTCCGTGGGTATCGGCTCCTGATAAGTTTTCGAACGGTTGCCTGATCATGGTTACTAACCCGACTGAGACGATAAGCGCCATCAATACAGATAATATTATTTCCGATATAAGCAGGAGCGCTAACTGGCCGTTGCCGGAACCGAGCGTCTTGCGTAGCCGGAATTCATTATTCCGGTTGGTTGTCCGGCTGATCGTCAGTGATATGAAATTGAAAATGGAACCGATGAGTGCCAGTAATGATGCAATAGCAAAAATCCGGACAAACGACAATCCGTATTTCATATTGTACTCCCTGAGCAAGGGACGAACCTGGTTAAGTTTTACGATACCCAGATGGACAGACTCGTCATTTGGGCGAAAGGCGGATAGGCGGTCGTTCATCTTTTTCAAATCGCTACCGGGATGCAACAAACAAAACATGGTGCCGCCTTCGTCATCTTTGGCTGGCCTTCCGGCGTTGATCAGTAAATCAAAATTAAAGTTGGTGTGACCGGGCAAGTCTTTGATGACTGCTTTAACTGTATGTCCGGAAACTTTAGGTTTTTCCCAATATTGTTTGGTAACTTGCAGTACCTGTTTTCCTACGGGATTTTCATTACCAAAAAGCCGGGTTGCTGTGGTTTGTGTCAGGATCATACCATTGATGGCTTTTTTGAATTCTTTTGCTGAGCCAGCGGTAAAATCAAAGGAAAATATATTTACAAAAGAGGAATCGACATCAGCGAAATTCAATGAAAACGTGCCATTATCGCATTGGAAATGATTAACCAACCATTGATTTACCCAGGTTGTCTGTACAATTTCGGGTAAAGCTTCGGCACTACAGGCCGTTTTATATTCAAAAAAGTCGGTTACGCCAGCCTCTCCGGTTTTTGTGACGACACCGATATTTGGAGCGTTCGGGAAGAAACGATCGAAGCTTGTTTCCCAATGTAACCAATACCAGCCGAAAACAAAACAAGCCAGTCCGAAAGCCAGTCCCAAAATGTTGACTACAGACTGTGACTTGTATTTCCAGAGGTTGCGGAAAGCGATTTTGAGGTAGTGAAGGAGAAGCCCAAGAGCCCCACCCCATCCCTCCCCCAAGGGGAGGGGGACGATGCTGTCCACGTTGCTGCTGAAATTTGAATGCTTCATGTGTCAATTTGTAATTTTATGTGCAAATAAATGATAAAAATTAAAGGGTTGTATATTGTTTGGTTCGTCCTTTGCGTCTTTGTGACAAATGATCAGCCACAAAAGCAATATGAAACAAACCGTTACATTTTATATTCGACATTTTCTTAAAAATACATGATGATCTTGTACAATTCATTGATATTATTTATATATGTGTTCATATTTTCATACATACATATTCAATAAACGGATTCTTAACATTAAATTTTTTGATCATGGAAAACAAGAACTTTGCGGCCATTCCGGCTGATGTAACAATCCAGGTTGTGGAAAAGTTGAAGGAGATTAATGCATTGTTGTCTCCTTATTGTGTGACGCTGACCAACCAGCAGCGCAAGGAAATATCGAAAATGGGCGACGGGACCCTTGCTTTTGTGCAGAAAGCGTTCGAATTTGCCCAGGCACAACCTGAGTTTCTGCCTTCGTATGTCGACATTGAACAGTGGAGGATCGATATGATGGATGTGGACAGTGTCAGGAAAATAGACTCGGTGCTGGTGAAGGTTGACGAACAGGTTTCCGACACCCGCGTCCAGGCGGGACACGAAGCCCTTGAAGCCGCGTTGGCATACTACCACACTGTGACCCGCGCCACTACCGATGGTATAGCCGGGGCCAAGCCTGTGCACGAAGAGATGAAGCGTCGCTACACGCGCGGCCGGAAAAAAGAATGAGCGTTCGTTCCGCTGACGATGATGTAGGAGATGATAAACATTTGTTTTCATCTCCATTTGTTTGTGTGCCGTGCATGATTGATCAACTTGGTGGTGCAAGTCCACTACGGAGGTAGATAGCGACCAACCGTTAGCCGCAGGCAATGGTGTTCATCGTGAGGTGGAATCAGAAAGAAGCCGTGGGCAAAATCCCGGTCTGA
>JAVBSH010000161.1:0-24964 GCA_031547085.1 Bacteroidales bacterium | reverse complement strand
TTACAGCACTTGGACGACTTGGTTTACAGGACAAGGGAACCAATCCGACTAGGAAGGCATGTGGAAAGAAATTTCCATCCACCAAGAAAATACTATATGAATTACAAGACTTTATAGCTTAAGTAAACGACATTGAATTGTATACCCCTACTTGTGGCTGTGTAAGGTTTTTCTATTCAACGAATAGATAATTGTTTGATCTTTAAGAGTATCGCCTTGCTCGAAAAGTAAGGTTTTTGTGCAATATTTTGTATTGCAGTGTTTTAAATGTGCAATAGTTGTATTAATGTTCAATGATCTGCCGACCAAAGATCATACTTCAGGAATCCGGCAACATCGCCTTTCTCCTTAATGTTTAGCGATCTGCGGATTTCGGATATCCGTGCATCAATGGTCGTGTTTTTACATCCCAGTATGGACGCTATTTCCATATTCCTGAACCCGAAGTAGAGCAGGCAGCAGATTTTTGTATTCGAGTCCTTGAGTTTGTATTTTCTTTTCATCTTCCCGAAAAAGCCGTATGGCATCAGTGTCTCGAAATCATTCCATCCCGACCTTTTCCGGTTGCGAATGTTTTCTTCGGCGCAGCCGGCCATAGCCAATACCCTTCGTTCTTTCCTCATACTTTCATATTGCGGCCTGAGCATCAGCAAAAAATGATTCTGCATGAATTCCTCTAATACCAGGAAGTGTCTGGCAGGTGCCGGATTGCTGTTCTTTCCCTTTGTCTGTTTGGTCATGATGTCAACGTATGTTTTTTGGGTGATCATATGATTCATCAAAGTTCTTCCTTCTTTTTCAGAACCATCATTTGTATGGTTTCTCCTTTCTTGAGCGATAAAGCCGCAACACCACCGGCGATTTCCGTTTCGAACGGCTTTTTGTCTTTGATAAAAGCAATGCTATCGGCGTAAGCAGGTATCCTTAACTTAAAGGTATTGTCAACATTCGCTTTCAAGCGGGCGGATATCAAATGACCCTCTTCCCAGGCGGCGCTGACTTCTGCTCCTCCGCGGACACACAACCTGTCGAATTTTCCTTCGGCCAATGCTTCAGGTAATGCGGGTAACAGTTCGATAATACCGGTATGGCTCTGCACCAGCATCTCGGCAATACCGGCGCATCCCCCGAAATTACCGTCAATCTGGAATGGCGGATGTGCACAAAACAGGTTGGGATACGAGCCGCCCCTGTTGGAATAGTTGAAGCCGGCATCGTACACCGGAGCGAGAAGGTTACGCAGTAACCGGTAAGCATGGTTGCCGTCGCCGAGTCGCGACCAGAAATTAATTTTCCATGCCCGCGACCAACCGGTACCTCCATCGCCGCGTACTTCTAAGGTTTTTCGGGCTGCCTCGGCCAGGTCGGGCGTTCCCGTGGGGGTGATCTGGTTGCTGGGATGCAGCCCGTATAAATGCGACACATGCCTGTGGCGTGGGTCCGTTTCTTCGTATTCTTCAAGCCATTCCATCAACCGCCCGTCACTGCCGATACGGTTGGGCGGTAGCTTTTCCAGGGCATCCTGCAAGCGACCGCGGAAATCAACGTCCGTTTCCAATATTTCGGCGGCGGCAATGGTGTTGGTGAATAACTCACGAACCAACTGGTTGTCCATGGTCGATCCCATGCAGATGTTTACCTCCTTCCGTGTGCCGGGCATGTAAAATGAGTTTTCGGGAGAAGTAGTGGGCGCCGTCACTAACCACCCATGTTTGGGCTCGATGACCATAGCGCCCAGGAAAAACTCAGCGGCGCCTTTAAGCACAGGATAGGCCCGTTGCAGGTATTTTTTATCGCGTGTGAAATCATAATGCTCCCACAAATGGGCACATAACCAGGCGCCACCGGTATTGGTGGCTCCCCATGACGGGTGTTCGCCCGGCGCTGTGAATCCCCAGACATTGGTCATCATGTGCGCCACCCAGCCGTTGGCATTGTAAAATGACTTTGCTGTTTCGCGACCCGGTTCCATCAGGCTTCCGGTCAACCGCAACAAAGGGATATGCAGTTCCGGCAGGTTTGTCACCTCTGCAGGCCAATGGTTCATTTGTACATTGATGTTGAGGTGGTAGTCGCCGTTCCATGGCGTATTGATTGTGTTGGCCCATAGACCTTGCAGGTTGGGCGGCAGCAATCCCTGCCGGGTACTCGATATCAACAGGTAACGCCCATACTGGAAATACAGTTCCACCAGGCCATTGTCATTAGGATCGGCAGCAAAGGCCACTAACCGCCGGTCGGTGGGGATGGTGTCCTTTCCCGGATGCCGTTTCAGGTTCAGGCTTACCCGGTCGAAATATTCGCGGAAGGCATCCGAATGCTGTGCCTTGATAGAGGTGTATTTATTTTCGGTCAATGTATTGCTGAGCAACTGTGTGCATTTTGTTTCGAAGCCGGGATCTTTGAAGTCGGTAGTGGCCGATATCACAATCATGGCTTCCTGTGCCCCGGTTACCTGCAACATGCTGTCGGAGCTAACCACCCTGCCAGGCCCGGTTAACCGTATCCTCACGCGTGCGTTATAACGCATGCCTTTGCCATCGGTGCCATTATCCAACTGTCCTTTCATCAGCAGTTCGTCGCCGTCGAGCGTTGTTTCGAACGCTTGCGGACGGTCAATGCCGACATGGAAATTCAGCTTACCCGTTTCGGAAGCAAATAACCGGACGATCATCACATCGCGTTTGATGTCTGCAAAATATTCGCGGGTGTACTTTACGTCGTCTAATATAAATGAAGTCCGTGCCACAGCGTTGTTTAACGAGAGTTCCCTGCGGTATTTTTCCGGTTTTTTATTACCCGCATGGTATTGGTAACCAATATGCAGGTTTCCCAATAGTTCATAGCTGCCGTAAGGGACGTCGGCTCCGTGACCAAAACCTGAGCCTTTACCTTTGCATACAAAGGTGCGGTACATTAACTCCTGCGCACGGTCGTTCTTACCTTCGAACAGCAACTTCTGTATTTCCAGCAGGTACTTTGCCGCTTCGGGGTTATTGGCATCCTGTACACTGCCCGACCATAATGTAATGTCGTTCAGTACGATGGTTTCCTTATCAATCTGTCCGTCGGGCATCATCCCCAACCGTCCGTTACCCAGAGGCAACGCTTCTACCCAGGTTTTTGCAGGGCGGTCGTACCACAACCGCCACAAGGTAGATTCCCGGTAGACAACGGGAGGTTCAAACGAACAAGAAGCTAATGTTATGATCAGTAAAAAAGCCGGGACAAAACAAATATTTGATTTCATTGGATCGGGGTTGTTTGATTTTTATCAAAAGCAAACATACGAAAAAGTTTGTCAACCACCGATGAAAATCATCAGACTTTATCATGCATACCACTCACGTTTCCTGTTTTTCAATTTTTGCAACGTGTCGATACAAATGTTTACATCATCAACCATCTGGAAGTCGAACATCCCGACACAAATGAAATCAGCGCCATTTTCGAAAGCCCAGTTAAATCCGTCCTTGGGATGAATGGCCCCGGCTGCAAGCACTTTGAATCCCATGACAGGCACCTTGGCGCGGTTAACAAATTCCACGGTACGGTCGGGGAACGGGCAGAAGCAATTATCGTGGAACATGTTGTGGTTGTTACTGAGTGCGCCGTCTACCTCAAAGGGTTTGCGGTTTTTGCGGGGATGAGCCGACCAATAATTGTCGTGATGCATGGTCTTCATATAATAGTCGGGTACAATACCATTTTCTTCACAAATAATAAATGAGTCAATGGTGTGGGCGCCCATCCCGGCGACACATCCCTGGCTCCGAATTCGATCCATCATTCCGCTGATTGCATCCAGCTTACCATCGCGGACCAGCCAGTCGCACCAATTTCCCTGCAACTGGATGATGTCTATTCCGTTGTCGATGGCTGTGGTTACGTTTTCATAAATGTCGGTGCTTTTCTCACTGATGCCCACTTGTGTGATCACCTTGATCTTGCTGCCTGTTAATTTCTTGTATTTAACCATCGTTTGTATCGTCGGGAAACCGATATTGATGGTATTGATACCCGCCTGTTCGCACAACATCAGGGTTTCAAATATTTTTTTTTCGGTGTTGTACGCCTTAAAAAGCGCACCGGCATAAATCAGGTCGCGGGCATGTGCCCAACCGCCGATCAGGTTGCCGCCCATGACCAATCGGCTGATCTCATGGTTTCCGAGTTTGCCTTTAGGTAACTCGCCTTTCAGTTCGCTTAATGCCACCTGGTTGATTTGTATGGTCGCACCCGACAGGGTATCCGTACCATATAACCTGCTACTCCGGCAAGCGCCCCAGCCGAATAATCCCAGTGCAGGTAATACAGCCAGGTCTTTCAGTACTTCGCGTCGTGTATTTGTTGCGGGTATTGCTGTTTCTGTCGATATTGTTTCGTCAGCCACCATCCCGGCGGAAATCTGTTTTTTCTTTTTCCACAATTGTACCAAGTCATCCAGGCCGTGGCCTTTTTCTTTATAAAAAAAGAGGAATACCAGCATCCCGGCTTCAATGAACAATTGGTTGATGATATAGACTGTACCATCACCTCCCAGCAAAGAGATTCCGAAAGGCGGATATGCAAAATAATACAGGATAAGCAACAAGGCTCCGGAAAGTGAAGCCCACTTGCTACGGAATCCCAGGAACAATGCCAGACCGATCAGTATCAATCCCCAGACATTCATGAAGTCGACTATTGCCAATCTTCCCGGTGAATCGGCCAGCCAATGGTAGAAGCCGGAAAAAGCCCCATGGGTATTGGTCAAAAAGGACTCTGCCGACCATTCTTCGGCGAACAACTTGATAAAGCCTTCGTACAAAAAGTGCCAGCCAATAGCAATGCGGAGGATAGTGATGATTGTTTTCATAAGGAAGAGAAGCCTCACCCCCCAACCCCCTCTCCCAAAGAGAGGGGGAGCGTGCTACCCAAAGGTAGCGGGAAGGTTCATTGATAATTGGATATTGATGATTGAATTTACAGGTAATAAGACCTATCAGGCTTTCAAAACATAAGGTATTAATAGGTCAGTCTCCACTTCCGGTGAGAAGCGCCTTCTCCCTCCCCAAATGGGGGAGGGTTGGGGTGGGGCTTTTACAATGCTGCACGGCAATAAGCCACACATTTGGCCACCTCCGTAACTGCATCCGATCCTTGGGGAATGTTGTATTCCAACTCGATGTCGCATTCAATCGGCCATTTTTCCTTTTGGATCAGTTGGAGCATCTCTACCACAGGCGTCTGTCCTTCGCCGAAAGGCCGGTTGGTGTCCTTCGGATCAGCTTGCGGACCGGTCTTATCCTTCACGTGGATGCTGACAATGCGGTTATGCAAGCGTTTAATCAAATCGCAGGGATTCTGACCGGTAGCGCCATAATAATGCCCTGCATCGAAATTCAACATCAGCCGTGAGCCATGTGCAAGCACCTTATCGAAACTGAAATCCGGGTTTCCGGGCTGGCCATGATTGTGGAAAATAACATAAAGTTTATGTTTATCGGCAAATGGAGCCATCCGCTTCGCTGCCTTCTCGGATATTTCCATGGATATTCCATTTGCACCCAATGTTTTGCAGACTTTGAAAGCATAGTCAATTTCGTCGTCCGACCAATTCGGATCGCCTAATTTCAGGACATTGATGGTGACGCCCTTTTTCTTGAACATTTTCTTGATTTCCTTGAACTTGTCCATAGAAACAGACGTGCGCCATTGACGGATAGCATCATTACCGCCTCCGGGAATACCGGCATATTGTTCCACCGGACCACCCATCAATTCTACCGAACTGATACCCGATTGCAGGGTGTAATTCAGCATGCCTTCAAGCGTTTGGTCGGGCATACTCCGGTAACTGTATGTGATCGTTCCGACCTGTACACCTCCGAATTTGGAATTCGGCTTTTCTGCGGCTATCAAAAATTGGACACAGAATACCGCAACAACAATTAATAATGTATTTTTCATTGTTATCATTTTTTAAATGAATGATAAATAAAATGTATTGAAAATTAAAATACGTTGATCTTGGAAATCTTATTTTACAACTTTCTTAATACGAATCGTACGGAACGAAACAGGATCGTTATGCCCCTGAAAACCGACGTGTCCGTCTTTCCGGTCAAGTCCACCCGGATGGACATGCCCCAACAGTTCTTCCGGCTTTTTGTCCTTGTAATCGTCCAAATTCGCTTCAAGAACAACTACATCGTTCACAACTACTTTCACGTAAGAACCGATGTTTGTTAACTCCATGGTGTTCCATTCGCCCACCGGTTTCAACTCATTCCGTTTTTGCGCCGGTATCACGAAATAAATGGAGCCGTGATACTGATACGGTTCAAGTCCGTTAGGAAAACCATCTGAGCCGGCACTGTACCTTTTGTCGAAATGGTCGAGAATCTGACATTCAAATCCTTCACCTGCCCCGCCCGAGGTCGGAGTGGGAAGACGAAAGCCGATGCCGTTATTGCCGCCCGCCGGTAATTTGAATTCAAACCGGAATACGAAGTTTTCGAACTTCTCTATGGTCGAAATGATGGTTCCTTGGCAGGTGATTACACCGTCCGAAACGGGATAGCCTTTGAGGTCGCCCGCCCATAAATCCGGCGACAGCTTTTTGCCGTCAAAAAGAAGTTGGAAGCCTTCCTTTTTTTCCTGTTTCGTGAGCATATTCGGTTTCGGATCGGCAGCATAAGAAACGTGGAACGTAAACTTGGCATCCGGATTGGCGGCATGAGAAGCGACGAGAGCAAACGCGGAATCCGGTTTGTTACTGGCCATCGCAAAAGCCGATATGCCGGAAAAAACAGCCGTAATCAGCAATAACTTTTTTGCTTCTACTATATAACTTTTCATATTTTTTAACAATGAAAAATCAACAGGTGTATGGTTTTCGGTATTGATAACGATACAACCTGTGGTTGGCGGCTTCCTTATCGTCGCCGAAGCTCAGGGTGGCCGGATCCCATTTCACCGGGCGCTGCAACTCGACAGCAATGTTGGCGATGCAGCAAAGCGTGTTGGTGCTGCAACCTACTTCCACAGGGGCGATAGGATTTTTACGTGAACGGACGCAGTCGATGAAGTTCTGCATGTGCGGGGAACTTACTTCGTATTGTCCTGCACCGATCTTTTGTTCATCCTTCTTGATCAACGAGGGATTGGAGCATTCTATGTAACCGCGGGCTACCCTCAGCCAGCCTTTGGTGCCGTTGAAACAGATGCCGTTACCGCCTTCTGAGCGGAAAGGTTGTTCGGTCATTACAATGCCGTTCTGGTATTTCATGGTGAGATATTTCGCACCGCCGTAGCCTTTGGGGATATATTCGCAAGGCCCCGACCCGTCCATGCCGATGGCAGCCTGTGATATATCGAACATGTGGGCGCCCCAGTCGGCTGTAAAGCCGTTGCCGGTTTCGCGGTACCAGCGCCACGCACCCCACAGTTTTTCATTTTGTTCGGGTTCCAAACTAATGGGTGGACACAGGTCCGAATTGTAGTGAACTTTTGGGTCATTCAAGGGGCCCATCCATTGATTCCAGTTCAAATATGCCGGAACAGGTTGTTCGGGTAGATCCAATGGCTTTGGAGGATCGCCCACCTTGGCATAAATGGTTTCGACATGGCCTATTCCGCCGCTGCGCACCAGGGCGATGGCTTGCTGGAACTCTTTGCTGGAACGTTGCTGGCTTCCTATCTGCAATATACAGTTATTGTCGCGAACAGCCTTCACCATTTCAAGTCCTTCGGTAACCGTAAAAGCCAGGGGTTTTTGCACGTAGACATCCTTCTTTGCCTGGCAGGCGTGAATGGTTGTCAGGGCGTGCCAGTGGTCGGGCGTAGCGATGGAAACAGCATCGATATCTTTACGCGCCAGCATATCCTCGTAAAATTCATACGTGTCGCACCGTTGAGGTACGTTTTGTTTGCCTTGCCAAGCTTCCACCCGTTTTTTGAAACGCTCGCGCTTGATACTGTCAACATCACATCCGGCAACGACTTGTACGCCGGGGCACGATGAAAAACTGCTAAAGTCAGAACATCCTTGCTGTCCTAACCCGATAAAACCCAAAACAACCCTGTCGCTCGGTGCCAGACGGGTTCCGTCGGCCAATGCCCAACTCGGAAGAATGGTCAAACCTGCCAAACCAAGGGCCGAATATCCCAGAAACCGGCGCCTGCTCAAGTGTTCCATTTTTTTATTTGTCATAAGATTTAATTTATTGTTATTGATTTGTTTGTTAAAAGATTATACTTGAAAATAAGAAACAGCAAGTCATTTTGTTACACATAAGTAATCACATCCCACCCAAGGTAACTTAATTTGCAAAATTAATGAATCGGATTGACAATGTGTAAAAATTAGCAATAATTTATGTCGTCTTTTCAAATGATTTTTGTCATGTCGCAATGTATTATTGAACTATTTTGCGTTCACTAACAAACAAATGTTTATATTTGCATACGTTAAATTTCGCAAAAAAGATTTCAATCATGAAAAACCAGCATGTAACTCAAACCCCGGTTTCCCGTCGTTCTTTTGTAAAATCATCTTTATGTGCAGCTACAGGTGCCGGATTGTTGGCATCCGGCCTGTCTTCCATAGCCATAGCTAAACCATCTGTGCGAAAACCTGCGTCTAACAAACGTGACCTGGTGTTATCGGTGCTTGATATGTCGACGGCCAACCAATATGTCCCAGCTGCTTTCTTCATGCATTTTGGCGAGGATTACAAAGCGGGACAGGCTGCCATCGACCGCCATCTGGAATATTTCAGGGCAACGGACATGGACTTTGTAAAGATACAGTACGAATTAGGAATGCCTCGTATGGAAATGCAGAAACCGTCGGATTGGAAAAAGGTTCCCGTATACAAAAAGGATTTTTTCCAACCTGTGCTGGATGTGATTTCCGGTATTGTTAAAGCGGCGAAATCCGAAGCTTTGATTATTCCCACCGTATATTCTCCTTTCATGTGTGCTGCACAGATTGCCGGGGGGAAGCGGACCCTGTTGCAACACATCAAGGAAGACCCTAATGCAGTGGCTAAAGGAATGCAACGGGTAACGGAAAGTGTGATGAACTATGTGAAAGAGAGTATTAAGTTGGGTGTAGATGGTTTTTACCTCTCTACCCAAGGCGGCGAGGTGAACCGTATACCCAATGCGGCTTTGTTCGATAAATTGGTCCGGCCGTTCGATATGGAAGTCATGACGTTGGCCGATAAAAAATGCGCGTTTAACATCCTGCATATCTGCGATTACGAAGGAAAATATGCTAGCTTGGCGCCATACGTTTCATACCCCGGTAAGGTAGTTAACACACCGATTGTGCTTGCCGATGGGAAACCCGTTACCACTAAGGATGCAGCAGCGTTATTCAAACGTCCTGTTATGGGAGGATTGAACCGGATGGGCACCATTGCCCGGGGAACACCCGAAGAAATCAAGGAAGCGGTAGACGAGGCCTTGATGAGTGCGCCGGCAAACTACATACTTGGCGCTGATTGTACAGTTCCGGGTACAACCAATTGGGAAACATTACGGTCGATAATACAACAAGCGCACACGTATAGAATTAAGAATTAAAAATTAAGAGTTAAGAATGCTATTTTATATATGATTGTCCGATATAATGCCTAAAAATGTCTCCATTCCGTATGCTACGCAAGCTTCAGTCGTCATGTCGACCAAGCGTTCGAGGTACGAGTACGCGCGTGGAGACATCTCTTTAGGCATAGTGCCCGACAATCATATAATTTAAAAACAGATCAAGGATTGTAAACGCTGCAAAAACGACACTGGCAACGCCATTAGATGTGAAAAAGGCCGCATTGACACGGCTTAGGTCGTTTGGTTTTACGATGAGGTGCTGATATAATAGCAGGAAGATAAAAATAACTCCTCCAATGGCATACCAAATGCCAAAATGCCAGATAATGCCTGTAACAATGACCAAGGCCCCGGCAATGGTGTGTACTGCCGCCGAAACCCAAAGCGCCCGGCGGACGCCCAACCATGCAGGGATGGAATGTAATTGTTCCTGCACGTCGAAGTCTTCATCCTGAAGCGCATAGATAATGTCGAACCCGCCCGACCATAGCAGGACAATGAATGAAAACATCAACGGAAGCCAAGCAAATACACCCGTGACAGCAAGGTAAGCCCCGATAGGCGCTAAAGACAACCCGATTCCCAAAACGAAATGACACAGTGATGTGTGCTTTTTTGTGAGGCTGTAGCCCAATACCACCAGCAACGCCACGGGCGACAGGTAGAATACCAGCGGATTGAGAAACCAGCATGTGACGATGAATGCAATTGCGTTGGCAATGACGAAAGCCAGTGCTGCTCCCGGCTTAATGATTCCCGATGGTATCTCGCGTCGTCCGGTACGAGGGTTTTTGGCATCGATGACCCTGTCGGCATAACGGTTGAAACCCATAGCCGCATTGCGGGCAAACACCATGCAAAGGATCACCAGCAGGAATGTCTGCCAACTGAACCCTGCCCCGGCATATACTACTCCGAGGAAATAACCGATCATCGCAAATGGCATTGCAAAAACGGTGTGGGCAAACTTGACCATTGAGAAATATTTTTTTACTGGCATAAAATAAGAGGTGAGAGGTAAGGGGTGAGAAATATTCAGGTTTTAAAATTTCAAGTAAAATTCACGGGTCAACTGTTTGTATTCTTCAGTAAAATCTGTCCGGTCATCTTTTTCGATGCACAATGTCGTTTCCTCCGTTGCTGTTCCAGAGTCAGATAGTTCGAAGAGTATACGATAGGGATCCTTGGATGGAAGCGACTGTACACGGCACAATCGTATGGCATGCAATCCGTGCATAGTGGCTTCATTGATGAATTTATAGGCTTCAACCGGTGGAAGTATTACAGCCAGACGTCCGCCGGGAACAAGTAACTGTACTGATCCCGCTATCAGGTCGCGGTGTGGTAAACTATCGTTATGGCGGGCTGTACTGCGTTTTTCGTCGGTCGGCTTGAGCGAGGCTATGAAATAAGGCGGATTACAAACAATCAGGTTGTAACGAAACGGACAATGATTCACGAAATTACGAAAATCGACGCACGTTACCTGGATGCGTTCTGCCCATGGGCTCTCAGTTACGTTTTCAGTGGCCTGGCGACACGCATCTAGGTCTATTTCCATGGCGTCAATCACTGTGCCTGTGGTTCTTTGTGCCAACATCAGGGCAAGAAGGCCGGTACCTGTCCCCACATCCAATATGCGATCCGTATGTTCCGTATTCGCCCAAGCGCCTAGCAATACTCCATCTACACCCACTTTCATGGCTGCACTGCCTTGCCTGACTATAAACTGTTTAAACCGGAAAAAATCGTTACCCATGCAAGTTGTTAATGATTGATGATTGAATATTGATATCCTTGTAAATTGGCAATCATCAATATTCAATTATCAACTTAGCGTACTTAGCGAAGCGATCTCACGAAGTAACCGATCCCATGAACGCCAGTGAACAATATCCGATTCCTTATGTGTTCGGAAATATGACCGTACAATGTGCTTTCGACTTGTCGATTTCGTTCCACTTGTTTACTTCGAAGCGAATGGACACTACGCCTGATGTCGGGATCGAACCAACGTTCTGTCCGGCAAAAGCATTGGCCACATAAGTTACATCCGGGTTATGCCCCACAATCATCACACTGTCGAGTTCATCAGGTAAATTGTCGAGGATGTCGACGGTCTCCCTTTCCCCATGTAGGTAGAGAGACTCATTTACCTGTACTTTGTCATGCGGATAACTCATTGCAGAAGCAAAAATATGCGCCGTATGTAATGCCCGTGCAGCATAGCTCGAAATAATCAATCCAGGGGTAGCATATTGGTCACGTAACCGTTTGGCAACAGCCATATTGTTCACGATACCTTTTTCAATCAGGGGACGGTCATAATCCTGGATCGAATGGTAATCCTGCAAGGCCTTACCGTGGCGGACAATGTGAAGGATTTTGGTCATGCCAGTTTCAACAATTCGTCTACGATGTGGTCGGCTCCTTCGGCTACTTGGGTAATAGTAGCGTCGAGCATATAACACGGTGTGGTGGCTACTTTGTTTTTCTTGTCGACAACAACTTCGCCATGGGTAGTAACTTTATGCTTTGCACCATGCTTTTCGGAAGCTTCCGAGGCGCCGCACGGGGTGCCCAATGTCAGTTCCACTCCATCAATTGCATCAGCAATGAGTACCGGTGAAACGCACATGGCGCCGATAGGTTTTCCTGCCTGATGCATGGCTTTAATGGCTTTGGTAACTACGTCGATCACCTTATAATCTCCACCTTTAAAGGTAAAATCGCTCAGGTTTTTGGCTGCGCCAAATCCTCCCACAAAAAGTAAAATGTCATATTGCGATGCATCAAATGTGGCCAGGTCTTTAATATCCCCGCGGGCAATCCGTGCCGCTTCGACCATTACATTACGCTTTTCGGGCATTTCTTCACCTGTGAGGTGGTTAATCACATGATGTTGTGGAATGTCGGGTGCAAATATCTGGTAACTATGACCCTTCTTGCAAACGGATAACATTGCCGTGATGGCTTCGTGAATTTCGGTCCCGTCATATACGCCACAACCTGATAATACTATTGCAAACTTTTTCATCTGTTTATAATTTTATTTTTTAAGGTCAGATGGAATACGCCATGGATAATCATTACGGTTGGTGAACAGTAAGGTTCATGGCTATTTCATAATAATTTGATTTTTATATAATTATTGAGTCGATCATACTCACTCATTGGAACGCTCATGCATTGGTTTGTGTTCATCAGTGGTTTGAACGTTTTTTATCATTTCATAAATCTCTTCGGGCTTCATATACATGTCTGATTTATACTCGCGGTATGCGTTATCTATGGCGGCTTCGTAAATCACAAAATATGCATACCGGTACAATTGCCAACCGAATCCGCGGACAATAGCGACCGAATCGGTTTGCCGCTCCATCTTCCTACGGTAATTCTTTCCTAAATAACGGACGCCTGTCCATACCATTTGCCATCCCGATTTGGTCGAATAATCCAGGATATGTGCCAATTCATGTCCCATCACACCCACACGTGCATCGAAAGGTGCCGCATATATCAGTCGTGCCTGAGCTTTTTGCGGGTCGCTGTTGATGATCACTTTGTATTTTCGCTTGTTCCGTTTGCGGAAAGTCGACCAAATACGGGGTTGTGCAGCCATCGACGTCTTGATGTGCCCGTATTGTACACGTATATTCCGGTCGCACAATTCGGGATAATGAGTCATTGCCTTACGAAAAGCTACGGCCAGCGTATCGTTGGTGATGGCAACCACCTGTGAGGGGCAGGCTGTCATATCAAGTGAAAGAACTACGGTTTCGTACCGCAGCACTTTATCTTCGGGGATATACTGTCCAAGGATGATTGTCGGAAAGGACAATAAGATACAGTACCTGATAAATTGTCTTATTTTACAACGAAATATCACAAAAATATTTTCACAAACCTGTCGAACCTCTCTATGTCCTGCGGTTTATCCGGTGGTAGAGAGGATTATTTGCAAAACCTGCCGGGACTTTTTGTTCCGGCAGGTTAGTTCTTACTTTGCTGCTTCTGCAACAATCCGGCACATCTCACCGAAGTTCTGCTCCATGCTTTGCAACAATTTGAACTGTGCCAATGTGCGTTGCCAATTGTGTTCCGGCGAATGAATCTTGTAATACAAGTCACCGTCGAGGTAATCGGCAAAGAACCGCACCGTCTGCATGTAGGTTAACAATTTGGCTCCAAAAGCAAGATTTTCAATTTCTACCGGCAGCAGGAATGATTTGGCTTTTTCGAGGTATCCCTTGGTGTATGCCTCAAAAATATTCACATCAATTGTCACTTTGTTCAGGTCGGTATCGTCTTCCTTACCAGTATTGGCGCCTGTACGCATAAAATCACCAAAGTCGCTGAGCACATAGCCGGGCATCACCGTGTCCAAATCAACTACGCACAGTACTTGGTTGTTTTTGTCGAACAATACATTGTTTACCTTTGTGTCGCAATGGTTGATGCGTTTCGGAAGAACACCTTCCCGGTGCAAGCGTTCGGCTTTGCACATCTCGTCGGCACGCTTTTCTATTTCATCCACCATATACTGTGTCTTCGCCAGACGTCCGGCTTTGTTATCCTTCACAGCTTGACGGAATGTAGCCAGACGGCTTTCCATATTGTGGAAATTCGGAATGGTTTCCACCAGTGGCCCTCCCGGCAGATCAGCCAACATCGACTGGAAGTTTCCAAAAGCACGTCCTGCATACAACGACAATTCGGGTGTGATGCCTTCGTCGTAGCTATGACTGTCGGGAATAAAATACAGGATACGCCAGTAATTACCATCTGCATCCTTGTGGTATAGCTTGCCATCGTAGGCCGGAGCCAATCGCAATACTCGATTTTCCACATCTTTGATTCCCGCCGCGGTAAGTTTTGCACGGATATGGTCGGTCACCCTGCGGATATTGTCCTGCAATGCATCCACATTCTTGAAAATGTAATGGTTGATGCGTTGCAATACATAATCGGGTGTTGCATCCGAAGCGGTCATTACCTTGTATGAATCGTTAATATGACCGGCACCCAATGGTTTCACCGATGCTACTGTTCCTTGTATGTCGAATTGTCCGACAATTGCTTTTAATTGTTCTTCTTGCATGTTCGTTTGGTTTTAGCTGAATTCAAAGTTGTAAAATTGGTAAAAAAAACGGAACAAGCAAATGATTTTTAGCAAAAAAGACCTTGCCAGTTTTCAAAAACCTGATAGGTCTCATTTTTTACTTTTCCGTCGGGGATTAATCCCCTTTCATATAATCCGTAAAGTCCGACCAATCTTCAATACGGAATGCCCTGATATCGCGTACGGAAGATTGAAACCAACCGATGTTTTTTAATGCTGTCATAGCCCTGAATAAGTTCGACATGTCACTGCTCTGGGTCATATACACACTGCCTTGGGCATTATAAAACCCGTATTTTCGTAGCTCCTTACCAATTTCAAAATATGCATTGTGATATGGTTGACCATAATGTTTTTCGAGGTCAGCAATAACCATATCAAATGCTATCGCATACATGGCTTAAAATATTTTTCTTCTCCGAAGAAAATTCGATTTAGACTATCCTTAATGGCAATAACAGTCCCTTTAAACGGATTATCTTCGATATCAATAACAGTCCCTTCTACCCATTCATTGAGCCCGGTTAACTTGGGGTCGGCTTTTGCTTTATCACCTGTTTTCATATCGTTTTATGTATTAAGTTGAAGTACAAAAATAATGCCTTTATGCTTATTTGTACTTTTCCTCCTTCACTTTTTTCACAAACATCATCAACGACATCCAGTATTCGCTTGCCGATGGGTTATCGTTCCATAGTGCCGATGCACCATGCACCCCTTCGCCGGACGAAGGTAGAAATGTAGTAAGGTATTGTGCGGGGATATCCTTGATCAGTTCCGTCACGAAAGGCTGCTCACGTTTGGTATACGTAACAAAAGTCAACTTCTCGTAATCTTTCAACCAATCTTTTACCTTCACTGGGCTAAAATACTCGCCGGGACTAAAAGCGACCACTGCTGTGGCTTTTTTATTCTGGTTGGCCACTTTCATTGCCAGCGATGCCGAGAATGAACTCCCGAAAAGGATATAGCGGTTCTTGATAGCCGTTTTTTCGACGTAATCCATTGCTGCCCAAATGTCTTTTTCACAATCGAGGGTCGTGGCCGGAAGATTGTTTTTTTGCGCAAGTGCAGCTGTTTCATTTTGCACGAAATTAGATTCCTTCCCATTTCGCAAATCGACAGCTAAACAATTGAATCCCAACTTTAACAGTTTGGGTGCGATTTCCCGGTATTCGCCACGGCTACTGTTTTCCTGATGAAGCAGGATAATGTATGGCGCTCCATTGTCGTACAAATATAGATCGGCTGTAACTACCAACTTGTCTGATGCAAGGAAACTGATTTTCCGTTGTGCCGAAACCTGCACCGGTATTGCAATTATTGCGACAACAGCTATCAGCAACCACAATTGCCGCCTTATTCCATGCCTATAAATGTTAATGCCCATTTCTATGATACGATATTAATAATCTACTTTTCAATAGATTCAGCCAATACCACGACATGGTTGTTTTTCACTTCCACCACTCCGCCACTTGTCTTGTAGCGTATCGTTTCGCCCGATTCCGTCTCAACCTTTATTTCCCCGTCGGTCAACGTTGAGATAATGGCTGCGTGGTTTTGCAAGACTTCAAAAGAGCCATTGCTTCCGGGCACTTTTACTAATTTCACTTCTCCCGAAAAAATACTCTTACTGGGAGTCAAAATTTCCAATTGCATAACATAAATGTATTGTTTTTACTGCATTTGAGAAGCACCTACTCCTCCTCCCCCAAGTGGGGAGGAGGTCGGGTGGAGGGGTTTTATTTTGCTTCGGCTATCAACTTCTTACCTTTCTCAATAGCTTCCTCGATGGTTCCTACCATGCTGAACGCTGCTTCGGGATATTGGTCCAGTTCCCCATCCATAATCATATTAAAGCCTTTGATGGCATCCTGAATGCTGACAAAGACGCCCGGACGCCCGGTAAACTGTTCGGCCACATGGAACGGCTGTGACAGGAACCTTTGTACACGGCGTGCACGCGATACCACCAACTTATCCTGTTCCGACAATTCATCCATCCCGAGGATGGCGATAATATCCTGTAATTCTTTGTAGCGCTGCAACAACTCTTTCACCCGTTGGGCGGTGTTGTAGTGCTCGCTGCCCACAATTTCGGGCGTCAGGATACGCGACGACGATTCAAGCGGGTCCACGGCCGGGTAAATACCCAACTCAGAGATCTTACGGCTTAATACAGTCTTTGCATCCAGATGCACGAAAGTAGTGGCCGGGGCAGGGTCAGTCAAGTCGTCAGCAGGCACATAAATGGCTTCTACAGCAGTGATGGAGCCATTCTTGGTAGAAGTAATGCGTTCCTGCATCAATCCCATTTCGGTAGCCAGCGTGGGTTGGTAACCTACTGCTGATGGCATACGCCCCAGTAGTGCGGATACTTCTGAGCCGGCCTGTGTGAAACGGAAAATATTGTCAACAAAGAATAATATGTCGCGTCCTTTGCCTGTGCCGTCGCCATCGCGGAATGATTCGGCAATGGTCAGTCCCGACAAGGCAACGTTGGCACGTGCTCCGGGTGGTTCGTTCATCTGCCCGAATACTAGTGTGGCCTGCGATTCCTTCAATGCCTCCTTGTCCACTTTCGACAAGTCCCAGCCACCTTCTTCCATTGACTTATTGAACTCTTCGCCGTATTTGATAACGCCTGATTCGATCATTTCGCGCAACAGGTCATTCCCTTCACGGGTACGCTCACCAACGCCAGCAAACACTGACATACCGGAATATTTCTTGGCAATGTTATTGATCAATTCCATGATGATAACGGTTTTTCCGACACCGGCACCACCAAACAATCCGATTTTTCCACCCTTGGCATAAGGCTCCAACAAGTCAATTACCTTGATCCCGGTGAACAATACTTCGGATTGTGTGGTCAATTCCTCGAATTTCGGTGGCTCGCCGTGGATACCATAACCATCTTTGGTCACTTGCTCCATACCGTCGATTGCATCGCCGATCACGTTGAGCAGGCGTCCGCGCACGTTGTCGCCCTTAGGCATGCGGATAGCACTGCCCCAAGCCACAACATCCATACCGCGTTGCAGACCGTCGGTAGAATCCATTGCAATGGTACGCAACGTATTTTCCCCGATGTCTTGTTGCACCTCCAGAACGACGCTTTGTCCATCGCTCCTTTTCACTTCCAATGCATCATGAATGTGGGGTAATTCGCCCGATGCCTTCTCAAAACTGACATCCACAACAGGTCCGATCACCTGGATTATTTCGCCGATAACTTGGGACATAATGGTTATTTTTTATTAGAATTTGCTCAATCTTAAAAAAAGGTTAAAGTTAGAGAACAATTTTTAATTTGATGTTGTTTGATTTGAAATTTTAACATTACTCTTATACGAAAAGGTAAAGGAAAAGGTTTCGGGATTAAAAAAATACTCTGGAAAAGTTAATTTTTCAAAAAAAATGTATTTCGTATGGCAGATTAAAGAAAACAATATACTTTTATGAAGTATTTTTGTAACTATATCCGTGTGCGCACACGGCGGTTTATTTCTGGTTTATAATTAATTTTTCAGCGTAGAAAGATGAGATCAAATATCATATTAGTATTATTTGTTGCTTTATTGATGGGGTGTTCGGGTGATGCCTCAAAAAATGGATGGACAAAATTGTTCAATGGCAAAAACCTTGACGGTTGGATACAACGCAATGGTGAAGCTGAGTACAAGGTCGAGAATAAAGAAATTGTAGGTGTTTCGAAAGCCAATACGCCCAACAGTTTCTTGTGTACGGAAAAAGATTACAGCGATTTTATCCTCGAAATGGAACTGAAAGTCGACACAGCGCTTAACTCTGGTATCCAGATACGTAGTCATAGCCTTCCGGAATATAAAGACGGGCGCGTTCATGGCTACCAGGTGGAAATTGATCCATCCAAGCGAGGATGGAGCGGTGGTATATACGATGAAGCACGTACCGGTTGGCTTTACCCGGTAACGCCCTATAACCCGGCAGGTGTCAAGGCATTCAGGAATAACGAATGGAACCACTACCGTATCGAAGCTATCGGCAACAATATCAAAACATGGATCAACGGTATTTCCACGGCTGACCTGCTGGTAGACCTGGATGCATCCGGTTTTATTGCACTACAGGTGCATGGCATTAATGCAAAAGCCAAACCTTGGACGGAAGGAGCTACCGTACGCTGGCGGAATATCAGTATCATGACGGAGAATCTGGAGGCTAACCGCAAAACGGATACACAACCGATCCATCAAGTAAATGCAATTCCCAATACCTTGAGCGACCAGGAAAAAGCCGAAGATTGGACCTTATTATTCGACGGGAAGACTACTAACGGTTGGCGTGGTGCGCTCAAGGATGCAATGCCCGACCATGGTTGGGTAGTGAAAAATGGTGTCCTCGAGGTGTTGCCTAAAGATGAAGGCGGTGGTGGCGGAGACATCGTTACGGTTGAACAGTTTAGTAATTTCGAACTGGTGTTTGATTTCAAACTGTCCGAAGGCGCCAACAGCGGTGTAAAATATTATGTAACGGAGAATGTTTATGATAAGGGTGCGCTAGGGCTCGAATATCAGATATTGGATGATGTGAAACATCCCGATGCAAAGATGGGGCGTGACGGAAACCGTACTTTGTCGTCACTATACGATCTGATGCCTGCGAAAGGGAAACGATTTAACGGTATCGGGCAATGGAACACCGGTCGCGTCGTAGCCAAAAACAACCACATCGAACACTGGCTGAACGGGATCAAGGTGTTGGAGTATGAGCGTGAAAGTGCTGCGTTCAAAAAAATGGTAGCTGAAAGTAAATACAGCAAAATGAAAAATTTTGGCGAAGCGCTGGAAGGGCATATCTTGTTGCAGGATCATAACGACAGGGTGTGGTTCAGGAATATCAAAATCAGAAAATTGTAAGATCGTGCTTGACCTGCTGGGTCTCTTAGGCCCGGTAGGTCTTAAGGCTTTATTGTGGAACAACTTAAACCTACCGGGTCTTTGAGACCCAGCAGGTTCAAAAATCAAAAATTATCATTCAAACAAATCAAAAATTCAGATATGGAGAATAGAAGAGATTTTCTTAAAAAAGTATCAGCCGGGTCAGCAGCTATGGCCATCGGTGGTGTAGGGTTGGGTTTGAGCACCAAAAGTTACGGGCAGGTGTTGGGTGCTAACGACAAAGTGCGTGTTGGTATTGTCGGTTTTTCTGATCGTTTCAGGGGATCATTGTTCCCAGCTTTTATGAACCATGCCAAGGAATTGAATTTTGAGTTCGTGGCGCTTTCCGACTTGTGGAACCGCCGCCGCGATGAAGGTAAATCGTTTGTCAAGGATAAAGCTGGTTGGGATATGGCCATATGCCGTAACAATGACGAACTGTACGACCGTAAGGATATAGATGCTGTAATCATCAGCACTGCCGATTTCCAGCATGCATTGCACTTAGCCGAAGCTGCCAAGAACAAAAAGGATGCTTACTGTGAAAAACCGTTTGCCGAAGCAATGGACGACGCTAATGCCGCCCTAAAAGCATGCAAGGCCAACAACATTGTAGTGCAGATTGGTTCGCAACGCCGTAGTGGTGGTAATTACCATGCTGCCCATGATTATATCAAATCGGGCAAATTCGGGGATATTGTAATTGCTGAGATGTGTTGGAATGTGAATCAGCCTGGCCGTTGGCGTCGTCCTGACCTCTGTGCTTCCATCAAGGAAAGCGATGTGGACTGGACCCGCTACCTGATGAACCGTCCGAAAGTTGCATGGGATCCACGCAAATACTTGGAATATCGTTTGTTCTGGCCATATTCGTCGGGTATTCCCGGTCAATGGATGTGTCACCAGATTGATACAGTGCATTGGTTTACAGGGTTGCCTTACCCGCGCAGTGTAGTGGCTAATGGCGGTATTTACCAGTGGCAGGATGGCCGTACCAATGCCGATACGCTCACTGCTGTGTTTGATTACGGCCCGTTCGATGATCCCAAGAAAGGTTTCCAAGTGGTTTATTCGTCGCGTTTCAGTAATTCGGCAGGCGGCACCAAGGAATTGTATTACTCCAACGGTGGTATGCTGAATCTTGATACCAACGAAGTCACACCCGAAGGTGGTTTATCCGAGCGCGAAGCCAAAGCCATGAATATGCAAGGTAACAGGCTCGAAAAATACGAACTTCCCAAGGGTAAAGCGGAAGCTGGCGCCGATACAGGTGGTGATCCGCTTACTTCGGCACACATGCGCAACTGGATGGAATGTGTGCGTGCCAAAAAGGTGGCTACCAACTGTCCCGCAGAAGCCGGTCACAGTCATGCCATTGCATGTGGCATGGCCAATGCTGCTTTCCGTACAGGTCAACGAGTTGTATACGACCCGAAGACGCAGCAAATTATGGCTGGTGGTAAAGTATTCAAATATTGATTTTGGTTATGAGTTACGAGTGACAAAGTCTGCTTACCACTCGTAACTTGTCACTCGTAACTAATTAAAGTATGAAATCGTTTTTAAGATTGTTGGCGTTAAGTGCAATAGTGTTTGGAAGTGCGTCATGCGGAAGCGCCAAGAAAGGGGTTGAAATTATTCCTGATGAAGCTCAACGGAAAATTGACGTCCGGTTCAATGGAAAATTGTTTACATCTTATATTTATCCTACCGACCTTGAAAAACCGGTGTTATACCCGATTTTTACGGCTAAGGGAACTGTGATCACCCGTGGTTTTCCGCGTGATCCGCGTCCCAACGAACGAGTAGATCATCCGCACCATGTGGGTTCGTGGCTTAACTTCGGGGATGTGAACGGCCTTGACTTCTGGAACAATTCGTATGCCATTCCTGCTGGGAAGAAGCCAATGTATGGCTCCATCCGTCACCGTAATATTGTGAGTACACTGAATGGTCCTACCGAAGGTATATTGACTGTAGCAGCCGATTGGGTGGATCAAAATGAAAAAGCGCTGTTGAAGGAGGAAACCAAGTTTGTATTCAGCGGCGAAGGTGCTTGGCGCATCATTGAACGAACCACTAAGCTGACAGCGCAGCAGGATACGGTAACCTTTACCGATAATAAGGAAGGTTTTATAGCCATTCGTATGGACAGGGCATTTGAAGAACCGTCGGACAAGCCAGAATTGTTCCTCGACGCCAATGGTAATCCAACGGAAGTGAAAGCAATGAACAACGACGGTGTCAATGGTGTGTATCGTAATAGCGAAGGACTGGAAAAAGGTGCTGTGTGGGGTAAACCAACCAAATGGGTATGTCTGTCGGCTGATAAAGTGGGGGAAAAGATATCAGTAGCGATCCTCGATCATAAGAATAATCCCGGGTATCCGGCACATTCACATGCAAGAGGATATGGCTTGTTTGCAACCAATAATATGGGTAGCCAGGTGTTCGACAAGGAAGCGTCATTGTTCAAACTGTTACTTAAACCCGGGGAATCGACCATTTTCAAACATATGATTGTTGTGAAAACCGATGGTTTTGTTACCGATGAGGAATTGGACCAGCAATTTGCCCGGTTCAATCAATGATTTTTCATGATTGTAGTTTTTATTGACAAAAGGCCGGAATGATCCCGGTCTTTTGTCATTTTGGCTATCCAGTACGGATAAATCGAGACAAACACTTTTCCAAAAAACATTATCTTTGTTTCAAAGTTATTTTAAATGAATTTACCTGGTTTATACCGAAAAGCGCTGGATTTGCATTTCCTTTCCATAGATGAAGGATTGTACCTGTATCGGAATGCTCCATTGTCGGAATTGATGCAACTTGGATTCAACCTGCGGCACAAACATGTTCCGGGCAATACTGTGAGTTGGCAGATTGACCGCAATGTCAACTACACCAATGTCTGCATATCACATTGCAAGTTCTGTAACTTTTGCAGGACACGCAATAGCGAGGATGCTTACATTACAACCGATGAAGAATATGATGTCAAAATAAAAGAACTGTTCGAGCAAGGAGGTAACCAGCTATTGTTGCAAGGAGGAATGCATCCCAGTCTGGGTTTGAAATTTTACACGGATTTATTTCTGGGTTTGAAAAGCCGTTACCCGGCATTGAAGTTGCATGCATTGGGTCCTCCCGAGGTCCATTATATTGCAAAAAAAGAAGAATTGAGTTACCAAGAAACACTTGAAATGTTGGTCGACGCCGGTTTGGATAGCTTGCCGGGGGCAGGTGCCGAAGTTTTGTCGGATCGTGTGCGCAAGATCGTATCGCCTGTCAAGTGTAATACGCAACAGTGGTTAGATGTGATGCGTGTTGCTCATGCCATGAACCTGCCAACATCAGCGACTATGATGTTCGGGCATGTAGAGACGGAAGAAGAACGGATTGATCATCTGGTGCATATCCGCGATTTGCAGGCGCAAAAGCCGGAGGGTACATACGGTTTCCTGGCATTCATACCATGGCCGTTTCAAAGCAAGGGAACGATACTTGAGCACAAAATGAATATCCATAGTCATATCAATACCCAGGACTACCTGCGCATGATTGCCATTAGCCGCGTGATGCTGCCAAATGTCACAAACATACAAGCTTCTTGGCTGACGATAGGTATCTCGGCCGGGTTATTGGCATTATATGCCGGAGCCAACGACTTAGGTTCGGTAATGATCGAAGAAAATGTGGTTTCGGCAGCTGGAGCCACTCATGTCATAGATGTTCAAGGGATGCAGGATGCAATCCGGAAAGCAGGCTTTATACCGCGTCGCCGCAACCAGAAATATGAGGATGAATAATGATTATCTGACACTCCAATCAACCGGATCGATGCCATGTTGACGAAGGTATTCGTTGGCTTTGGAGAAATGTTTGCATCCGAAAAAGCCGTTATTGGCCGAGAAAGGGGAGGGGTGGGGCGCTTCGAGAACCAAATGTTTTTGTGTGTCAATCAGGCTTTTCTTGGCGCGGGCATAATTACCCCAAAGCATAAATACCAGATGCTCACGTCCAGTAGAGAGGCTTTCTATTACTTTGTCGGTAAATGTTTCCCATCCTTTATTTTGATGTGACCCGGCTGTTGCAGCACGCACAGTTAAGGTAGCGTTGAGCAGGAATACCCCTTGGTCGGCCCAGCATTCCAAGTTCCCGGATGTAGATGGGGTAATTCCCAAATCCGTCTGTATTTCCTTGAACATATTAACTAGTGATGGTGGCGGTTTTACCCCATCAGGGACTGAGAAGCTGAGTCCATGCGCCTGCCCTTTACCATGATATGGATCCTGACCGAGAATAACGACTTTTGCCTTTTCGAAAGGAGTGTGAGCAAATGCATTGAAAATCAAGGAACCGGGAGGATAAACTGCATATTGACGGCGTTCTTCAACTAAAAAAGACTTGAGATTGGCGAAATAAGGTTGGTCAAATTCGTTGGTCAGCACGTTCAACCAACTTTCTTCAATTTGAGGGTTTAGCTTTTCTGACATGTGTTTTTAATTTGATTTCTTGCATTTTCATTAGGCATTATGCCTACTTTTATTCCACAAATGTAGAGTTTTTCACTGGAAAATGCAACAGTAAAAATTGTTTTATTCTTCGGGAATGATTATTCTTTGGATGCGATTGATGTTTTTTACAAAGTTTATTGCCCAAATTAAAAAAAGCCCTATCTTTGCACCCGCAAAACAAAATGGCGAGGTAGCTCAGCTGGTTAGAGCGCATGATTCATAATCATGAGGTCGGCGGTTCAAGCCCGCCTCTCGCTACCAAGAAAATCAAGGACTTACGGATAAATCTGTAAGTCTTTTTTATTTTGGTGAACACAAAGTGAACACAAACTTTGCTTTATCTTCCTTTTTAACATTTTGTAATTACCTTATCTTTGTCCCCCAAAAGTAAAGAAAAGTATGGAACTTAAAATATTTATCAATAGGCTGATTTGGAAACTGAACCCGTTCAAAAAAGAGATCGTTCTACCGTTAGATACGAGTCATGCAGAAGAAGTTGCAAAACGATTGTATTCCATTTATCCCAATGCGTATAAAATCAAAAAATCAAAATTCGAGATACAACCTCTCGAATGGTATTTTGACGCAGAAAATATCCCAAATCAGAATATGATTCATGATGTATTCGATTATTTTGAAAGTGGGCCACGAAAAGGATTTCTTGACCCGCTCCAAGCCATTGGAATGTTCCATATTTTATGGACATATTTTACTCAAGGTACGAAATTAGCAATGAATTGGATAACGTTGTTAAAACTCATCGACTTTTCCGAAGAAGAAAAACATGTCCTTAT
>JAVBSH010000172.1:0-22265 GCA_031547085.1 Bacteroidales bacterium | reverse complement strand
CTGCGAAAGGTTAAAGCAAGAACTCGGAAAGCTTTGGAAGAGAAGATCGCGGGTGCGTTGAGTAGCATTACCGTATCTGACATTTTAGGTTGGTTCGCGGAAGATGGGTATAGTACATAATAAATTCAATTGCTATAAATGATGAAGTTCTGATAAAAAACTCACCACTATTGATTGGTAACATATTTATATCCAATACCTTTTAGCGTCCTGATACGATCATCGCCGATTTTTTCGCGCAGCTTTCGGATATGTACATCAATAGTGCGATCGCCCACCATAGCGTTACCACCCCACACTGTACCGTATATTTCCTCACGGTCGAACACTTTTCCCGGCTTAGACATCAGCAACGAGAGTAATTCGAATTCTTTTCTCGGTAAAGTGATCCGGTCACCATTCCTGACCACTGCATACGAGTCCGTATCGATGGTAATTTCCGTATTTGCTTCTTCGGCATCATCAGCATCCGCTTCGCCGGAAGACTCGACTGTTGCCAGCCTGTTACGTTTCAACAGGGCAGTGATTCGTGCATGCAACAACTTTGGTTTGATCGGTTTGGCAATATAATCATCGGCTCCGGCTTCGAACCCGGCTATTTGCGAATAGTCCTCAGCACGAGCGGTCAGGAAAGCCACTATGGTATCGTCTAACTGATGGTGGGAACGGATTTCTTCACACGTCTCGATACCGTCCTTTCCGGGCATCATCACATCGAGCAGCACGAGGTGCGGCTGTTCTGCCAATGCAAGGCGGATGCCTGTGTCGCCGTCGGGTGCGGTAAACACTTCATATCCTTCCTTACGGAGGTTATAAATCAGGAATTCGAGTATATCGGGCTCGTCGTCTACCAACAATAATTTATAACTTTCTTCCATCGGTTTTTCTATGCAATTTTCCATTTGCAAAGAAAAACCGAACGGATTTTATAAGTGTTTCATTATCATTAAATAAATATTAAGTTTATGTAAAGAGATATCCAACCACATCCGAATGAATAATGCAGACTTGAGAAAAAGATATAATTTTGCGCCCATTCATTTTTCAGGAGTATCACACCATGTATAAACGCATCACGTTAAAAGTCGGTTCCAACGTATTAACCCTGCCCGACGGCAATCCCAACGAAAAACTGATTGCCGGGCTGGTGGAACAGATTGTTGTTTTAAAACAAAAGGGCTTCGAAGTGCTTTTGATTTCGTCGGGGGCGGTAGCTTCGGGACGTAAAGTGATCGGTATGCCGAAGAACTGCGACGCGGTGTCGTGCCGGCAATTGTGGGCGGCTGTGGGACAGGTACGACTGATACAGCTATACAGTGAACTGTTTGCCAAACATGGTATGATCTGCTCGCAGGTGCTGGCTACCAAGGAGGATTTCCGCGACAGGCGTCATTTCCTGAATATGCGTAACTGCCTCGAAACATTGCTTAAAAACAAAGTAGTTCCGATCATCAACGAAAACGACGTAGTGTCAGTCACTGAACTGATGTTCACCGACAACGACGAACTATCAGGATTGATTACCAATATGATGAACAGCGATGCATTGGTAATCCTGAGCAATATCGACGGCATATACGATGGTTTGCCTTCCGACCCTGCGTCGAAAGTGATACCGGTTATCGAGCCTGACAACATGTCGGCATCAAAGTTTATTGCGCCTACCAAGTCGAATTTCGGGCGTGGCGGCATGCTCACCAAGTTTTCCATCGCCAAGAAAGTAGCTTTGGCAGGCACACCCGTACACATTGCCAACGGACTCACCGAAAATATACTGCTCGATATCATCAGCGGGAAGAAAAATACGGTACAAACCATTTTCTTACCAGGCCGCAAAGCCACTACTTTCAAGAAATGGCTGGCTCATTCGGACACAGTGGCCAAAGGCTCGGTGCATGTCAATGCCGGGGCAGCCACCCGCCTGTCCGACCAACATGCGGCAAGCCTGTTGATGGTAGGTGTGACACGTGTAGAAGGCGATTTCATGAAAGGTGACGTCATACAGATTGTCGACCAAGAAGGAAATATGATCGGCTTGGGACGCTCGGAATACAACTCGGATACAGCCCGTAAAAAAATCGGCGAACGTAATGCCAAGCCGGTCATCCATTACGATTACCTGTATTTGAAACAGGAGTAAACAGGTGATCTTTTCCGGCATCATTGTTGTTATATTCACAACGAAAATATAAATAAAATTGGCAGGCTTACCCAATTTTGGTAAGTTTGTGCGATGAAAATGGCCTATAATTAGGTTGTTTTGATATACAAATAAAAAAGATGGCAAAAGTAAAAGGAGCGATAGTTGTTGACGCCGAACGGTGCAAAGGTTGTGGTGTATGCACGGTCAATTGTCCGCAAAAGGTGATCGAACTGGGTAAAAACGTCAATTCAAAGGGGTACTATTATGCCTATATGGCGCATCCGGACGACTGTACCGGTTGTACCAATTGCGGCATCATCTGCCCCGACGGAGCAATTGTGGTTTACCGGATCAAAGTTTAGAATGTATCGCAAAAATAGAAGACATAAAATACCAAATCAAAAAATAAGAATGAAAGAACTCCGGTTAATGAAAGGCAACGAGGCTATAGCGGAAGCAGCTATACGCGCCGGAACCGATGCCTATTTCGGTTATCCGATCACTCCGCAATCGGAGATATTGGAATACCTGATGGACCAGAATCCCGAAGAAACGACCGGAATGGTTGTCCTGCAAGCCGAAAGCGAAGTGGCAGCCATCAACATGGTATATGGTGCGGCTTCCGCCGGACGCAAGGTGATGACCTCATCGTCGAGTCCGGGTATCAGCCTGATGACGGAAGGCATTTCGTATCTTGCAGGCGCCGAATTGCCCTGCCTTATTGTTAATGTAGCGCGTGGCGGCCCGGGTTTGGGAACCATACAACCGTCGCAAGCCGACTATTTCCAAAGCACAAAAGGCGGCGGACACGGCGACTACCGTTTACTGGTACTTGCACCGGCTTCGGTTCAGGAGATGGCCGATTTCGTAAAACTTGGTTTCGATCTGGCTTTTAAATACCGCAACCCGGTGTTGATCCTCTCCGACGGCGTGATCGGACAGATGATGGAAAAGGTGGAATTACCCGATTCCCAGCACCGTAACTCCGAAAACCAATCTTGGGCAACCACTGGTAAAACGCCCGACCGGGAACGGAATGTTATTACGTCGCTCAACCTTGATGCGTTGAAGCACGAACAGCATAACATCAAATTGCAGGCAAAGTACCGCCGCATGGAAGAAGAGGAAACACGTTGCGAAGCCATTCTTTGCGACGATGCCGAATATATCGTGGTAGCTTACGGTGCAAGTGCCCGTATCAGCCGCAAGGCTGTGCAACTGGCGCGTGAACAGGGCATCAAAGCCGGGTTGTTCCGTCCCGTTACCCTTTTCCCTTTCCCTTCGAAAGAATTGAAAGCAGTTGCAAAACATGCCAAAGGCCTGTTGTCGGTAGAAATGAGCGCCGGGCAAATGATCGAGGATGTGAAGCTGGCAACCGATTGCCAGATACCTGTGCGTCATTTCGGGCGTTACGGTGGTGTGGTACATGCGCCGGCAGAAATTTTGGAAGCTATAAAAAACATTTAAAGTTTCGGAATTCGAGTTTCAAGTTTTGGGTACATGGCTTTGCCAACTCGAAACTCGAAACTTGAAACCCGGAACTCGAATCTTTGAAAGAAATGGAAATAATCAGCAAAGAAAATTTAGTATACCAGCCCAGTGAACTGCTTACGGGCGCAACCTTTAACTTTTGCCCCGGCTGCGGACATGGGACAGTAGTGCGGTTGGTAATGGAAGTGGTTGAAGAAATGGGTATACAAAGCGAAACCATCGGTATCTCGCCGGTAGGTTGTTCGGTGTTACTCTATGATTTTTACAATATCGACGTGATACAAGCCGCCCACGGACGCGCCACAGCAGTGGCCACCGGTTTGAAGCGCGTATTGCCTGACAAGTATGTATTTACTTACCAAGGCGACGGCGACCTTGCCGCCATTGGCACAGGCGAGACCATACATACCTGTAACCGCGGCGAGAACATTGCCATTATCTATATCAACAATGGCATCTATGGCATGACGGGTGGACAAATGGCGCCTACTACCATTCCCGATATGAAGACATCCACTTCACCGATGGGTCGGAATGTGGAAAGAATGGGTTACCCGTTGATGATTACCGACATCGTGGCACAACTTAAAGGGACGCATTATGTAACTCGCCAGGCGGTACACACATCGGCTGCGGTACGCAAGACAAAACGCGCTATCCGTACAGCATTCGAAAATCAAAAACTTAAAAAAGGCACTTCGTTTGTAGAGGTGGTATCGAGTTGCAATTCGGGTTGGAAAATGACGCCATTGCAAGCCAACGAGTGGATGGAAGAAAATATGTTCCCGTATTACCCGCTGGGCGACCTCAAAGTGAACGGAGAATCAGTAAAAAAATAGTTACGAGTTACGAGTGACAAGTGGGCAAAGCCACGTCAATTGTCACTCGTAACTTGTAACTGGTAACTATCAAGAAAATGACAGAAGAGATTATCATAGCCGGATTTGGCGGACAAGGAGTGTTGTCGATGGGTAAGATTTTGGCCTATTCGGGTATCATGCAGGGCATGGAAGTGAGCTGGATGCCGTCGTATGGGCCTGAAATGCGCGGCGGAACAGCTAATGTGACTGTGATCCTGAGTGATGAGCCGGTTAGCTCGCCCGTACTCAGCCATTTCGACACAGCCATTATCCTCAACCAACAGTCGATGGATAAATTCGAACCGATGGTGAAACCTGGCGGCATATTGCTGTACGATAGTAACGGAATCACACGTCATCCCGACCGGAAGGATGATATTAGCATTTATTGCATCGAAGCAGCCGTGGAAGCGTCCAAAACCGACCCGCGTATTTTCAATATGATCGTGCTGGGCGGTTATTTGGCTATTCGCCCGTTCCTGAAAGTGGAAAACGTGGTGGAAGGACTCAAAAAATCGCTTCCCGAACGACACCATAAACTGATCCCTCTCAATCAGAAAGCCATTTCAACCGGGATGGAATTAGTGAAAGAAGTAGAACGATAGGTTTTCGTTCTTATACAAAGCTGAATTGTATTTCCTGACCTGCTGGGTCTCGAAAACCCGGTAGGTCTTATTTAGCAATCATCCAGACCTACCGGGTCTTCGAGACCCAGCAGGTCAAGTATTTCTGAGGAGATACTGATCAAGACTCCAAAGCGATTTGAGGTTATTAACACTTCATTGTTCATTACTTTACTTCTACCGATTACTTTTTTATGAATAAAATCTATACTTTTACGGGATTTTTTATCAATGATTCATCATTAAGAACAAATATGCCGAAGAGAATTTTCGTACTTTGTGTTATGGCGATATTGGCGTTGTGCAACGGCACAGTATCCGCACAAAAATCAATCGAACAGTACGACCCCGACAAAACATACAAGCAGGCGATGGAATTTTATGACAAGGAAAAGTATGCCGCCGCACGCAAACTTTTTGGAGAGGTCATGGAAACAGCCAAGGATAAGCGCGACTATCTGTATTCCAACGCCCAATATTACACCGCCTTGTGCGCTATGGAGCTGAACCAGCCCGACGCTGAAAACCTGTTGATGTTCTTCATCAACGATAACCCCGATAACCCAAAGACACCATACGCTAACTTCCGTATGGCACGGTATCATTACAACAATAAGAAATATAAGAAGGCTATCGAACGTTTCGAGATGGTATCGCCACGGGAATTGGACGCCAACCAGTCGACCGAATACCATTTTATGCTCGGACACAGTTATTTCATGGAGCACGACAATATCAAAGCGCGTGCATCGTTCTACCAGATAAAGGATGGCGATTCGAAGTATGCTACGCCTGCACTCTATTATTATTCGCACATCAATTATATTGATAAGAATTACGAAACCGCACTCGAAGGTTTCCTGAAACTGCGTGGAGATGATACCTTTTCAGGAATTGCTCCATACTATATCGCACAGATATATTTCATGCAGCAGAAATACGAGAAGGTGATCGAATATGCACCAAACCTGATCGACTCAGTAAGTGCCAAACGCAAGGATGAAGTGATGCGCGTGGTAGGTGAATCGTATTATCGGTTGGGACGTTACAAAGAGGCAATTCCATACTTGGATCAATATGCAAAAAGCAAAAGTCCTTCGGTGGAGGACAATTACCAGTTGGGCTATTCCTATTACCAGACAGGCGATTGCGCCAACGCCATCAAGTATTTCGAGAAAGCATCACACAGCGCCAGTTCGATGGGGCAAAATGCTTTATGTCACTTGGGCGATTGCTATATCAAATCGGGCGACAAGCAGAAAGCGCGCCTGGCGTTCTCTTCGGCTTCGCAGATGGATTTCGACCCTGATGCACAGGAAAACGCACATTTCAATTTTGCAGTGTTGAGCTATGAGTTGTTGATGTCGCCATTCAACGAAGCGATCAAGAGTTTTAACGATTACATCATCAAGTATCCGTATTCCGACAAGGTGGATGAAGCCTACAATTATCTGGTAGTGGCTTATACCACCACACGCAATTACCGGCTGGCATTGGAATCTATTGAAAAGATCAAGGTGAAGGACGAAAAAATCAAGCGTGCCTACCAGCGTGTAAGTTTCTTCCGCGGATTGGAGCTGTTCAATGACTTGAAGTTCTATGAAGCAATTGACATGTTCGATAAATCGCTCGAAAATGCACAGTACGACAAGCAAATAGCAGCCCGATGCAATTATTGGAAAGCCGAATCGTACTTCCGGCAAAATCATTTCCAGGAATCGTACGAATTGTACCGCAAGTATACGTCGATGCCGGGCGCTGCCCAAACCCAGGAATACAACCAGGCGAACTATGGTCTGGGTTATGCGGCATTCAGCCAGAAAAAATATGCCGATGCACTCAACTGGTTCCTCAAATATGTGAACGTGATGAAGAACGCGGCCACCAAAACCGTTGCCGATGCATATAACCGTATCGGCGACTGTCAATTCATGCAGCCTGCATACTGGACAGCCATCGAAAGTTACGACAAGGCTTGGAAATACAACCTGTCGGCACCCGATTATGCTTGTTTCCAGAAAGGGTTCACTTATGGATTGGTCGACCGCCACGAGAAAAAAATAGAAACACTGACACAGTTGCTTAGCTCCTACCCCAGTTCGAGTTATGTGGATGATGCTTTGTTTGAGACCGGCAAAAGTTATGTTACCATGGGCAAAAACGAACAAGCAATCAGCTCGTTCAAAACCCTGATCGCCGATTATTCAAACAGTGGTTATGTGAGCAAAGCATTGTTGCAGTTGGGCTTGGTGTATTACAATACGGACAGGGGCAAGGAAGCGCTTGAGTATTTGAAAAAAGTGGTGTCCGATTTCCCGTCGTCGCCTGATGCCCGCAATGCGCTCACCGGTATCAAGAATGTATATGTGGATATGAACGATGCCGACAGCTACATCGCTTACGCCAACAGTCTCGGCACGATGGGCAATGTAAGTCTCAGCGAACAGGATTCGCTCACCTACAAGGTTGCTGAAAATATGTATATGACAGGGGATTGCGAAAAAGCAGCTTCCAGCCTGAACAGCTATCTCGAACGTTTCCCGCAAGGCAACTTCAAGATCAATGCTACCTTCTACCTGGCTGACTGCCGCTTACGCGACGGTAAGCTGGACGAGGCGATGAAGGGTTTCGAATATGTGATTGCCCAGCCACGTAGCATGTTCTCCGAACAGGCATTGATGTCGGCATCAGCCATCTATTTCAACCAGGGAAAATATGATGAGTCGCTCAAATCGTACCAACGACTTGAGTCGGAAGCCGAAATCAATAGCAATATATTGGATGCCCGTATTGGTATCATGCGATGCCAATATCGCCTGACAAATTACAAGGAAAGTATTTTGAGCGCCCAGAAAGTAATCGGAGACAAAGATCTCCCTGCTGAATATGCCCGTGAAACACGGTTTATACTGGCGCAATCATACCGCGAAGAAAACGATCTGCCGCACGCTTTGGAGGAATACCAAAAGGTTGCCAAGGAAGTGAGCAGTGTGGAGGGCGCCGAATCTAAATATTACATCATCGACATCCTGATACGACAAAATAAACTGAAAGAAGCAGAAGATGAAGTTTTCGATTTTACAGCTAAGAATACGCCGCATCAGTATTGGATGGCTCGGAGTTTCATTGCATTGAGCGACATTTATGTTGCCAAGAAAGATGATTTCCAGGCAATACATACCTTGCAAAGCGTAATTGACGGTTACGAGTCGAAAGATGATGGCATCATCGAACTGGCCACCAGAAAGAAAAAGACGCTTGAAGACAGGGCTAATGCTGTGAAAGAACAGAAGCAGGAAGACCTTGAAATAGAAATTAACAATTAATAATGAAAAATTAATAATTGTCGTGAAAAATAGAAAGTTAAATCAACGAGATATGTGTCGGTTGCACTTCATTTTAGTCATCATCATCGCATGCCAGTTACCGTTTGTCAGCTCCTTCGCCCAGGAGGATGAAGGCCTGAACAAACAGTTGATTCTGGTACGCCCTTACGAACCGTCGGTATCCGACGCCCAAAAGATAAGCGTTCTGCCAAGCCTGAAAGACTCGTTCAGCATCAAGCCGACATTCAATTATTCCATCCGTTCGCGGCGCATCGACACACGGTTCGATGTTAGCCCGATTGCTGCCGCCAAGCTGCAACCGCTTCCACAATCTAAACTTTACCATGGTTATGTTAAAGTAGGTGTTAGCACCATACCGGAAGCTTTGGCCGAAGTAGCGCTTAACACTGTGCGTAACAAGGAGTACATGGCTGGAGCACTACTTAAATATGATGGCGCTGCCGGAAAGGTGAAACTCGACAACGATGACAAAGTATTTGCCGGAGCCAGCGATGCCTCGGCAAAGATTTTCGGGCAGAAGTTTTATCACAGCTCTATTCTTTACGGGGAGTTGGGCATGTCGGGACTGACAGCCTATAACTACGGGTACGACACGCACGCAGTGGATACTGCCAATATACCGATTGATACCACCTTTGCTAAAGGCGACATCCGCAAACGTTACTTCTTTGCCGACGCCACCGTAGGAATACGCTCATCGCAATTTAAAACCGAACAGTTGAACTACAACGTACAACTCGGGTACAAGTATGCACACAACAAACTGGATGATATCTACGTACATGACCTCACACCCGACCCCGACAGCAAAGGGTATGTGAAGTACAACGAAAATATAATCAATCTTAAAGCACAGTTGGACGATAACATGTTTGGCGGTAATATCAATTTCGATTTATATAACCGCAGCAATGCCTTCGATTCGTTGCGCAACAATTTTGCAGTCGACCTGAATCCCTGGTTCATGCTCGACAACGACAGTATCCGTTTGCAGGTTGGGATGCGTATCGCAGCATACAAAGAAGGTGACGGCAACATGCAGTACAAGATTTATCCGAAGGTGGAATTCCAATTTACCCTGCTCAAAGATATTTTTATTCCTTTTGTCGGGATCGACGGTTACGTCAAGCCCAATACCTACCGGGATATTGTCAACGAAAATCCTTTCATCACCCCGGGACTGACGGTTCCCCTTACCAACACCAAGTTGCAGGTTTATGCCGGACTAAAAGGCACACTGACTTCCAAACTGTCGTATTATTTGCGTGTGGATTTCAGTACTGCCGAAAAAGAATATTTCTTTGTCAACGACACTTCTTATTCGCGTCTCCAGAATCATTTCACAACGGTTAAAGACGATCTCAATACATTCAGCGTCAAGGGCGAATTATATTTCAATCCGGTCGAAAGCCTTGACTTTGGATTGAAAGCTACGTATTTCAATTACCAGCCGACAGCCGAACAATATGCATGGCACCGTCCGGTATCGTTGCTGGAATTCTTAGTGAAATACAATCTGCGCAACAAGATCATCGTAAATTTCGACATTATGAGTGTTGGCAAACGATATGCAAAAGCATTTTTCGATCCTGAAACAGACCATTATACGCTTAATGGCGTAGTCGATTTCAATCTAGGCGTTGAATACCGTTACACCAAAAGCCTTTCATTTTTCATGAAACTCAATAATATCAGCGGTGCAAAATACAGCCGTTGGAATTATTACCCCTCGCACCGCTTCAATGCAATGGTAGGATTTACTTATTCGTTGTAAGCGAACTCGGTTCCGCTTTTTAGAATTCTATCTTGTTTCTTAGAATGCATTTTGTATATTTGTTGCAATGTCGAAGATTAATAATGAGTCGGAATACAGGGCAATATATACGAAAATAGAGGAGCTTCTGGCAGTGGTGGACGACAATACACTCCAGGATGATAAAATCTTTATAGAGTTGAATATCTTGTCGAATTTGGTAGCGGATTATGAAGATGTACACTATCCTATTAAAGCTCCGGAATTGATTGATGTCCTCAAATTACGGATGTATGAATATGGTTTGACCCAATCCAAACTTTCCGAATTGCTACATGTCAGTCCTTCACGTATCAGTGAGTATTTGTCGGGTAAAAGTGAACCAACATTAAAAGTACAAGAGATATAAGCCGTAAATTAGATATTGATGTCAATATTGTGTTAGGAGTCGGATAATATTTCAAATTAGAGTGCCGATTTTTTATTATATTTGCAGGTAATAATAAGGCTTAAACTTCTGAATCCATGCCAAATCTAAAAATTAAAAATCATAAATCATAAAAATGGATAACAATCCTACAAACAATCAAAACAGCGAATATTCAGCAAGTAATATCCAGGTGTTGGAAGGCTTGGAAGCAGTCCGCAAACGTCCGGCAATGTACATCGGCGACGTGGGCGTTAAAGGGTTACACCATCTGGTATACGAAGTGGTGGATAACTCCATTGACGAAGCTTTAGCAGGATATTGCTCTGATATCGATGTGGTTATCAACGAAGATAATTCTATTACCGTAACCGATAACGGACGCGGTATTCCGGTAGACTATCACGAAAAGGAAAAAAAATCAGCGCTCGAAGTAGTGCTCACCGTATTGCATGCAGGCGGTAAGTTCGACAAAGGTTCATACAAAGTGTCCGGAGGGTTGCATGGTGTGGGTGTGTCCTGCGTCAATGCGCTGTCTATATACTTTAAGGCCGAGATACACAAAAACGGTAAAATCTATGCACAGGAATATTCCATCGGGAAACCGAAAGGCGATGTACGTGTGGTGGGCGAAACCGATAAAACGGGAACGATCATCACTTTCCTGCCCGATTCCTCTATCTTCCAGATGTTGGAGTATAATTTCGAAATACTTGAAGCCCGCTTGCGCGAATTGGCCTACCTGAATAAAGGCATCCGCCTGTCATTGACCGACAAACGGGCATTGGTAGACATTGCCGGCGAGGATGGCAAGACGACGCAAGGATATCACAGTGCGAATTTCTATTCGGAAGAAGGATTGGCTGAATTCATCAAATATCTGGATGCCGGACGCGAAAAACTGATTGAAAAGGTGATCAACGTGGAATCGGAAAAAGGTGGCGTGCCTGTGGAAATTGCCATGCAATACAACACGTCGTTTTCCGAAAATGTACACTCGTATGTGAACAATATCAATACCATAGAAGGTGGTACGCACTTGGCGGGTTTCCGCCGGGGGCTTACACGTACGTTGAAAAATTATGCCGAGAAATCCGGTATGCTTGCCAAGCTGAAATTCGATATCAGCGGCGATGACTTCCGCGAAGGTTTGACGGCGATTATTTCGGTAAAGGTAGCCGAACCCCAATTTGAAGGCCAAACTAAAACCAAGTTGGGCAACTCGGATGTGATGGGCGCCGTTGATCAAGCGGTAAGCGAAGCATTGGGAACCTACCTCGAAGAAAATCCACGCGATGCCAAAACGATTGTAGACAAGGTGATCTTAGCTGCCACTGCTCGTCATGCCGCCCGTAAGGCACGTGAACTGGTACAGCGTAAAAACGTGATGTCGGGAGCAGGACTTCCCGGCAAGTTAGCTGACTGTGCTGATAAGGATCCTGATAAATGTGAGATATTCTTCGTGGAGGGCGATTCGGCAGGCGGTACGGCCAAACAGGGACGTAACCGTTTCTTCCAGGCGATTCTCCCGTTGAGGGGTAAAATCCTGAACGTAGAAAAAGCGATGGAGCATAAGATACTCGACAACGAGGAAATCCGTAACATTTATACTGCTTTGGGTGTTACCATTGGAACGGAGGAGGACAGCAAGGCGCTCAACCTTTCGGGATTGCGTTACAACAAGGTGATCATCATGACCGATGCCGACGTGGACGGAAGCCACATCGCTACATTGATCATGACCTTCTTTTTCCGTCACATGGCAGCCCTGATCCAGAATGGCCACTTGTACATTGCCACTCCACCGCTTTATCTTGTAAAACGCGGTACGAACCGACAGTATTGCTGGACGGAGGAACAACGTATCGCTGCCATCGAGGCCATGACAGCCGGGAATAACAAACCCAATGTGCAGCGTTATAAAGGGTTGGGTGAAATGGATGCCGAACAGTTGTGGGAAACCACCATGAATCCTGAACTCCGTACATTGCGCAGGGTAACCATTGACAGCGCCGCCGAGGCCGACCGTATCTTCTCGATGCTGATGGGCGACGAAGTGCCGCCGCGCCGCGATTTCATTGAACGTCACGCCAAATACGCAAGAATAGACGCATAATAACGATTTCAAAGATTCCAAAATTCCAAGATTCCATAATTCAAGGATTTTGAATGCTGGAATCAGAAATTTTGGAATTTTTAAATAATAATGTCATGGAAGATCAAAACAAGAATCAAAATCAGAACCAAATAAATATCGAGTTAAAGGAAGATATCGCTCAAGGAGTTTACTCCAATCTGGCCATCATATCACATTCGTCATCGGAGTTTGTGCTGGATTTTATCCGTATTATGCCCGGTATTCCCAAAGCGGAAGTAAAATCGAGGATCATCCTTACGCCCGAACATGCCAAACGACTGTTGCTCGCATTGGGCGAAAACCTGTCGAAATATGAAGCCAACCATGGGCCGGTAAAAGTAGATGACCGGGGACCCGGCTTTGCTCCATTGGGATACAATTAATTAAATTCAGGTAATATATGCCACAAAGGCACGAAGACACTAAGAATCTGCTTTGTGCCTTCGTGCCTTTGTGGCAAGTTTTAATTGGTCATCAGAACCAATCAATCATACAATTGTTATTTTTACAAGGTATTTAATCATCTTAATTATCACCTATCAATGAAATTGTCAAAAACACTCATCGTTATTCTTGTTATAGTCGGTTTAGTATTACTGGGCGGATTGTGGTATTCCCGCATGTATAACGGCCTGGTAACATCCGAAGAAACTGTCAATAAGGCGTGGGCCAATGTTGAAAGCGTATACCAGCGCCGTGCCGACCTGATCGGTAACCTGGTGCAAACCGTACAGGGTGCGGCCGATTTCGAACGCGGTACGTTGACCGATGTGGTAGAAGCCAGAGCCAATGCAACCTCTATGAAAATAGACCCGACCAACCTTACTGAAAGTAACCTGGCTGCATTTCAAAAAGCTCAGGATCAATTGAGCGGTGCATTGAGCCGTTTGTTGGTTACCGTGGAACGTTACCCGGAACTGAAGGCAACACAAAATTTCAGTGAGTTACAAGCCCAATTGGAAGGCACGGAAAACCGCATCAACGTAGAACGTCAAAAATTCAATGAAGCTGCACAAACCTATAATACCAAAATCAGGCGTTTCCCGCAAAATATTGTTGCAGGAATGTCCGGTTTTGAGAAAAAGGCATATTTCCAGTCTGCCGAAGGAAGCGATAAGGCGCCAGATGTCAAATTCGATTTCAAAAAATAGCCATGAATGCATCCCGTTTTTTTACGAAGGAACAGCAGCAACAAATTGTTGCTGCCATCCAATCTGCTGAGAAGGAGACTTCGGGGGAAATACGGGTTCATGTCGACAATACGTGCAACGAGGATGTGCTCGACCGTGCAGCTTGGGTATTCGGGAAATTGAATATGCATCAAACCAAGTTACGAAATGGCGTATTGATATATATGGCTGTGGAATCACATAAGTTTGCCATCATTGGTGATGCGGGGATCAATGCGGTAACGCCTGATGACTTCTGGGACATGATCAAGGAAAATATGTGCGGGTATTTTAGTAAGGGACTGTTCACGGAAGGACTTGTCCAAGCCATTGAAGAAACAGGAAAAGCGTTGAAGGAATATTTCCCGTATCAAACCGACGACGTGAATGAACAACCGGATGAAATATCGTTTAATTAATCGCATTTCTTGAAACACCAGAACCAAATGCATCTTCCCCTGAAACAGAAAGTCTGCGTATTCTCCATATGGCTGTTGCTTTTATGCGTAACAATTGTACAAGCACAAGTTCCGGCTGCACCCAATCCGCCGCGGTTGGTGAACGATTTTGCACATATTTTGACAGAAGGACAGGTTAATTTACTGGAACGTACTTTAAGAGTATTCAATGATAGTACCTCGAATCAAATTGTTGTTGTGACAGTGAATGATCTGGGTGGTTACGACAAGGCACAATTTGCATACGAGATCGGCGAAAAATGGAAGGTAGGCCAGCAACGTTTTGACAATGGTGTGGTAATCCTTATCAAACCGAAAACCGAACGTGAACGCGGTGAAGCCTTTATTGCCACCGGTTATGGACTGGAAGGCGTATTGCCCGATGCTATTTGCAAACGCATTGTGGATGAACATATGATTCCGCATTTCCGTGAAAATGACTATTACGGAGGCATTGTGGCTGCATTGGAAATCATTATACCCCTTGCCAAGGGTGAGTATTCGGAAAAGCTTGGACGGGGCAATGAAACCGGAGGAATTGCCGGACTCATCGTTGTTTTATTGATATTTTTCCTCATTGTATTTCTTGCTAAAAGAAAGGGTCCTAAAAACTTTAACAACCGTGGCGGTGGTAGTGGCGACTTCTGGACAGGCATGATATTAGGGAACATGCTCGGAAGCGGCGGCCGCAACAGTAGCGGATCTTGGGGTAGTTTCAGCGGTGGAAGCGGTGGTTTTGGCGGATTCGGAGGCGGCAGCTTCGGAGGCGGCGGCGCCGGAGGAAGCTGGTGATCATTGACAATTGAAAATTGAAAATGATTCCCTTCGGGATTGGTTATAGTTTGCCTTCGGCGAGTTCGCAAGCTCGGTTCGAGTTTGAAGTTTCGGGTTTCAGTAATTTAGTAATGTGGGTGCGGGGCACATAGTAATGCAGGTACAGGACACATGGTAATGTGACTATTAGGAACATAGTAATATGGGTGTATATCACATCGTAATGTGGATGCAGAGCACATAGTAACGTGAGTAGATGCCACATAGTAATGTGAATAAAAGACACATAGTAACGTGGGCATATACCACATAGTAATGTGAGGGCAAGGCACATAGTAATGTGGGTGCAGCGAATTGTTCATCAAAAAACATATCATTTTATATTGATCATTATAACCATTTATCATTATGCTGAGTGACATAGAAATAGCTCGTTCCATACAGATGAAAACCATTGTGGAAGTTGCCGCATCATTGGGTATTCCGGCAGAAGATTTATCGCCTTATGGCAAATACAAAGCGAAATTACCGTTGTCGTTGATCGATGATGAAAAGATAGGACGCTCGAACCTGATTTTGGTGTCTGCCATGTCGCCTACACCTGCCGGTGAGGGTAAAACGACCGTTTCCATAGGTTTGTCGTTGGCTTTAAATCGGTTGGGCAAAAAGTCGATGGTGGCATTGCGCGAACCGTCGTTGGGACCGGTGTTTGGTATCAAAGGTGGAGCGGCAGGTGGAGGATACGCACAGGTGTTGCCGATGGAGGATATCAACCTGCATTTTACAGGCGACTTTGCAGCTATTGAGAAAGCGCATAACCTGTTGTCTGCTTTGATTGACAACAACGTCCAAAACAAGACGAACAATTTAGGCATCGATCCTCGTACTGTGGTATGGAAACGGGTGATGGACATGAACGACCGTGCGTTGCGTCATATGATCGTAGGGTTAGGTGGTACGGCCGACGGTATTCCCCGCGAAACGGGTTTCGATATTACCGCTGCCTCTGAGCTGATGGCTATCCTGTGCATGTGCAAGGATTTTGATGATTTGAAACGTCGCATCGGCAGTATATTTGTCGGGTATACTTATGACAAACGTCCAATATATTGCCGCGACCTGAAAGCCGACGGCGCTATGACCGTCCTGATGCGCGATGCAATTTTCCCCAACCTGGTGCAAACGACTGAGAATACGCCTGCCATCATACACGGAGGACCATTTGCCAATATTGCCCAGGGAACCAACTCGACCATTGCCACACGCATGGCCATGTCGTTAAGTGATTACGTGGTGACAGAAGCTGGGTTTGGCTTCGATCTGGGTGGTGAGAAGTTCCTCGATCTGAAATGCCGTAATGCAGGAATATCACCGAAGGTAGTAGTGCTGGCAGCTACCGTCCGTGCATTGAAATACCATGGTGGTGTCGCCATCAAGGATCTTCAAAAGCCGGACTTGAAAGCTATTGTTAAAGGTATGGAAAACCTGAACAAGCACGTGGAAAATGTACGCCATTTCGGATTGCCCGTGGTAGTGGCCATCAATCGGTTCGCTTCCGATACTGCGGAAGAAATAGAACTGGTGCAGACACTTTGCAATGAACACTGCGTGCAGGCCATTCCTGCCGATGTGTGGTCGCAAGGCGGGGCAGGCGCCACGGAACTGGCGGAAGCCGTCCTGCGTATCACCAGCCGTACCACCACTCCATTTCAACCACTTTACGACCTTGACCTGCCTGTCGCAAAAAAGATCAAAACCATTGCAAAGCGTATTTATGGCGCCGGCCAAGTAGAATATAGCAAACGGGCAGAAGCAGACATCAAGCGGATCAACGATTTGGGGTTATCGCACCTGCCTGTGTGCATGGCAAAAACCCAGAAATCGTTATCGGATAATCCTGCTTTGATTGGTGCACCGAAAGACTATGTATTTTACGTCCGCGAAGTAGAACTGGCGGCTGGTGCGGGCTTCATTATCCCAATTGCAGGCGATATGATGCGGATGCCGGGCCTTCCGGCCGAACCATCTGCCGAACGGATTGACGTGGATAAAGAAGGGAATATCACTGGGTTGTTTTAATAAGACCTTATGAAATTCAGGAAAATATCGTACTTTTGTAGTACCTGATAAAATAAGTTACATCAATGAAGATGAACAAGAAAGACGCAATGCAAACCATTGATGAAAATACGAGTAACCGTATTCGATATATGAATTTTATCATTATCGGTTTTGCCAAAGGCGCTAAGATGTGGATTCCCGAGGCGTATAAATATTTACGTGATTTTGGAGGTCTGGATTTTCTGTATCGTCATTACGAATACGAACATACGCTTCCTGCTTCCGAAACACATTTTACTTTGCTTAAAGTATGTCGCAATAATGGGGGTTGGTTATGAAAGTATATCATGGTGGCGACACTCGAATAGAAAAAATTGATTTGCAAAAGAGTAGAGATTATCTTGATTTCGGGAAAGGTTTTTACGTCACACTAATTCGTAAACATGCACATCAGAGAGCTTTAAGTGTAGCTGAAAAGAATAGAACAAATCCAATTGTTACCGTATTTGATTATCACGAATTCTATCCGGAAAGACATAATATGAATGTAAAAAGATTCTCCATGGTTTCTACGGAATGGGTAGAATTTGTTGTGATGAATCGTGATGAAGACATAAAACAACCCGCACATGATTATGATATTGTGGAAGGTCCAATCGCTGATGATTGGGTAACGTCTCAAATCAAAAATTATCAAAAAGGAAAAATAACTATAGAACAACTTCTCAAAAAAATCGAACACAGAGAATTGACACATCAAATTTGTTTTTGTACGTCCGAATCTCTTTTTGCACTCGAACAAATAGGATATGATGATATTTTCAACACTGAAGAAATAACTAATGCTGTTTTAGAAGCCTTAATGTTTGACTTCAAAATGGATGAAAAAGCTGCAATGGACACATTGTATCTTACAGAATTGTATGCTCGTCTTGCCGATAAAGATACTAAATTACATACGAGACCTTGGCAAGAAATTTATGAAATGTTAAAAATAGAATTGGGCATTTGAATAATACACTCATTGGTCAACCGCAAGTATACCAAGTATTGGAAGAATTGGGCATACCGTTCGAATACCATGAGCACCCTCCTACCCCGACTGTTGAAGAAGCAAGTAAATATTGGACGGACAAGGGAACAACCTACTGTAAAAATTTGTTTTTCCGCAATCATAAGGGTAACCGGCATTACTTGGTTATTTTGGAATGTTCGCAGGAACTTAATATCCATGAATTGGAAAAACGTTTGAAACAGGGCAAGATAAGCTTCGCTTCCGAACAGCGGATGCAAAAATATTTGGGATTGCAACCCGGTTCGGTATCGCCATTCGGCTTGATCAACGATCAAGAACATCATGTGTATGTTTTTCTTGACAAACAGTTGCAAGATGCCCGAAAAATATCGTTCCATCCTAACAACAACCGGGTCAGCTTGATTGTTCCCGCTTCCGGATTCTGGAAATATCTGGAATGGACAAAAAATGGATACGAATTTATAGAGATTTAGCATTCATCGCATTATTCTTTGCAGTGATGCGTATCTGCATTTTTTCGAACTACCAAAGGGATTTTATCCCTACCTTTGCAAGTTTTATTTCGGCACCTCATGCAAATTGAAGATCAAAGATCAAAAATATCCGGCGATATTGTTGACACCGTAGAAGTCTACGGTGCCCGCGAACATAATTTAAAAAACATTGATGTTATCATCCCGCGCGACAGGCTTACCGTAATCACGGGACTGAGCGGCAGTGGTAAATCATCATTAGCTTTCGACACCATCTACGCCGAAGGGCAACGTCGTTACATCGAAACATTGTCGGCTTATGCCCGGCAATTCCTTGGGAATATGGAACGCCCGGATGTCGACAAGATTACCGGCCTCAGCCCCGTGATCGCCATCGAACAGAAAACCGTGAGCCGTAACCCGCGAAGTACTGTAGGCACCATCACCGAGGTGTATGACTTCCTACGCCTGCTCTATGCCCGTGCTGCTGAAGCCTATTCGATGAATACCGGTGAAAAGATGGTGAAATACACCGATGAACAGATCATTGACCTGATCGTGGAACGTTTCGCCGGGAAACCGGTGTATATCCTTGCCCCGTTGGTGAAAGGCCGTAAAGGTCATTACAAGGAACTTTTCGAACAGATACGCCGCAAGGGTTTCCTGCATGCCCGCATTGACGGCGAGGTTCGTGAACTGAAAGCCGGCATGAAGGTAGACCGTTACAAGATACACTACATTGAAACGGTGGTGGATAAGCTGATCGTGGACAACAAAGACCGCAAACGCCTGAAAGCCTCCGTACAAACGGCGATGAAACAAGGTAAAGGCGTCATCATGGTGATTGAAAAAGACAGTAGCGATGTCCGTTATTACAGCCGTCAATTGATGTGCCCGACCACTGGCTTGTCGTACAACGAACCCGCCCCGCATACATTCTCCTTCAACTCACCGCAGGGCGCCTGTCCGCACTGCAACGGGTTAGGCGAGGTGTCGGAAGTAGACATGGACAAGATCATTCCGGACCCTACCCAGAATATCCGCAAAGGCGGCATTGTGCCTTTAGGCCCGGCCAAAGCATCCGTTATTTTCAACCAGGTGGAAGCCATAGCGTCCAAATATGGTTGCACGCTAAACACACCGTTGGGCGAGTTCCCCGAAGAAGCCCTGCAAGCCATCCTTTACGGTACGGAAGGCACCTTCAAAGTAAAAAGCCCTTACGGGGGATTTGAATATCAGGTAAACTTCGAAGGCGTAGTGAATTACGTTACCCAGGAACAGTCGGAAAATCCGTCGAAGAAGGCGCAAACCTGGGCCAACCAGTTCATCCGGCGTATTGTTTGTCCCGAATGCCACGGCGCACGGCTCAAACAGGAATCACTCCATTTCCGTATCCACGACAAGAACATCGCCGAACTGGCTGCCATGGATGTGATCACGCTCAGCAACTGGTTCGATACCCTGGAAGAATACCTATCCGACAAGCAGAAACAGATCGCGCATGAAATTATCAAGGAAATCCGGACACGTATCCGGTTCCTGCTCGATGTGGGGTTATACTACCTGTCGTTGAATCTTGGTTCGCGGAGCCTGTCTGGCGGCGAAAGCCAACGTATACGGCTCGCCACACAAATCGGTTCGCAATTGGTGAACGTACTCTATATCCTCGACGAACCGAGCATTGGCCTTCACCAACGTGATAATCGCAAGCTGATACAAGCATTACAACAACTGCGTGATATAGGCAATTCGATTATCGTGGTGGAACATGACCATGAAATGATTCTTTCGGCTGATTATGTGGTAGACATGGGCCCAATGGCCGGACGAAAAGGCGGTGAAGTTGTAGCTGTCGGGCCACCGTCGGAGATTGTCAAAAGCGAATCACTTACCGCACAATACCTCAATGGTAAGAAAGCAATCAATATACCAAATAAACGACGCAAAGGTAAAGGCGAAGTGCTCCGATTATCAGGCGCACGAGGCAACAACCTCAAAAACATTACAGTCGATTTTCCGTTGGGGATGTTTATCTGTGTGACGGGTGTTTCGGGAAGTGGCAAATCGACGTTGGTGAACGAAACACTACAACCGATCCTCAGTAAACATTTCTATCGTTCGTTACAGGAGCCGTTACCTTACGACAGCATCGACGGGTTGAAACATATCGACAAGGTGATACAGGTGGATCAGTCCCCACTGGGACGTACGCCCCGTTCGAATCCGGCCACTTATACCGGCCTGTTTACCGATATACGCGAACTGTTTGCCAAGACACCCGAAGCCATGATCAGGGGTTATAACCAAGGAAGATTTTCGTTCAATGTGAAAGGCGGACGCTGCGAAACCTGCGGCGGTGCCGGCGTACAGACAATTGAAATGAATTTCCTACCCAATGTGTATGTTCCCTGCAATATATGCAATGGAAAACGTTATAACCGTGAAACGCTTGAAGTGAAATACAACGGAAAAAGTATCAGTGATGTGTTGGATATGACCATCAACATGGCGGTGGAGTTTTTCCAGAATCACCAGTCGATACTGCCACATCTGCTTGCTTTGCAACAAGTAGGCATGGGTTATATCAAACTGGGGCAACCATCCACTACATTGTCCGGCGGCGAAAGCCAGCGTGTAAAATTAGCTGCCGAACTGGCTAAGCGTGATACCGGCAAGACGTTTTACATCCTTGACGAACCGACTACCGGCTTGCATTTCGAAGATGTCCGCGCCCTGCTCGATGTGCTTAACCGCTTGGTCGACCGAGGCAATACAGTTGTAGTGATCGAACACAACCTCGATGTAATCAAGGTGGCTGACTGGATCATTGACATCGGACCCGAAGGCGGCGCTGGAGGCGGTGAATTGATCTGCTTTGGCACACCCGAAAAAGTGGCCAAGAATAAAAAAAGCTACACAGCAGATTTTTTGCGGCAGGAGGGGATTAAATAAAAATGATTGTCAAATATTTTGCCAAATGTTTGTGGACTAAACTGTTCGGCGTAGCGTCTCGCTACGTCGAAGCTAAAAGCAAGGCTTCTGCCTTGCCAATATGGAAAGCGGGAGCTTTCCTTTTAGCACGGCGGAGTCTGGAGACTACGCCGAACGTCGCTTTTCAATCAATAGACATAGTGCCAGATAATCATATAAATAAATGATATTCAAAAAACAACTTCCTATTTTTTAATCTTGTCGGTAGCGCTGGCGCTTCTGCAACACGTGTCTTAATGGAAGTACGTATTACAAACACACGCTAGCGGCTTTTCGAAATTAAAAAGGGCTAGCGTTGTTTTTATCCCCTGGTGTCGTGTCAAACTTCAAATGACCCTGTCAGCAGTTTCGCAGCCTGACAGGTCGTTCATGCAGTGACCTGGCAGGTGGGGTGTAAAAAATTTGATAATATTAATAATAAAACTCGTTCCATATTTGTAACTTTGTATCCATAAATTGTAGATATGGACTCAACCGATTGGAAAGGAAAAGCGATCACCCGTTCCAAGGTGACTAAGCGAC
>JAVBSH010000281.1:0-6084 GCA_031547085.1 Bacteroidales bacterium | reverse complement strand
ATCATTGCCGGCAAAGCCGACGGCTCGGAAAATGTTGTCCGTGTAAAAGCCGCCGTCAAAGGCTTTGAAACGGAAACGAACTTTTCCGTTATCACCGACGAAGGAAATTTTTATACGTTCAACGTGAAGTATGCGAATGAGCCGATAAAGTTGAATGTCGAAATGAAAGACTTTATTCATGACGGCGAAGCGGTCAACCGTCCCAATAACGCAATGGACATCTACCTGACAGAACTCGGCAGCGAATCGCCGAAAGTCGTTCACCTAATTATGAAGTCTATCTACAAAAGCGACAAACGCAAGGTAAAGCATATCGGCTGCAAACGTTTCGGGATTCAATATCTTTTGAAGGGAATCTACACGCACAACGGCATGTTATATTTTCATACGCAGGTTAAAAACGGCTCTAATGTTCCGTTTGATGTGGACTTCATTCGTTGGAAAATCGTCGATAAGAAAGTCGCCAAACGAACCGCCATTCAGGAAACGGTGGTAGAACCACTACGGGCGTACCATTTCATCACGCAGGTACACGGCAAACGTTCGGAACGGACGGTCTTTGCAATGGACAAATTCACTATTCCCGACGGCAAACAGTTGGTCGTGGAACTCTTTGAAAAGAACGGCGGTCGGCATCAGTCGTTCATCATAGAGAATGACGACGTAACCCGCGCCGAAACTATTAACGAACTAAAAGTGAAGTAAGATGAAAAAGATAATAATATTTCTTACGCTTGCGCTGTGCCTGGTTGTTCAAAACCAAGCACAGGCGCAACGCCGTTTACCTTCGCAAATGGGTATTCAGTTCACGGGCGGAACGGTCAACGGATTCAATTTGGATTCAAAAAGCGATGGTTTCGGCTTCCATTTCGGCACAGCGATAACCAACTATACCAAGCATGGGAATTATTGGAAATTTGGCGGCGAATACCTGCAAAAACAGTATTTGTACGAAGATTGGAAGTTGCCACAGGCGCAAATAATCGCCGAAGGGGGCTATTTCCTGAACTTCCTGTCGGACGATAGTAAAACGCTGTTCTTCTCTCTCGGATTGTCGGGCATGGCAGGATATGAAACCATTAATTGGAACGATAAACTGTTGCCCGACGGTGCGACCATTGAAAATAAAGATGCGTTCCTGTATGGGGCTGCCCTGACACTGGAAACAGAAATCTTCCTGACGGATTGGGCTGCCTTGCTGCTCAACATTCGGGAACGGATGCTATTCGGTTCATCCGTCGGCAAATTCAATACGCAAATAGGGTTGGGAATACGATTTATTATAAACTAAAAAACAAATGGAAATGAAAAAGTTTGCATCTTATTCTTTATATACGCTACTGCTTGCGGCGGTAGCCTGTGCCTGTAGTGGCTGTAGTGACGATTTGGATATTCGCAGGGATTATCCGTACAGTGTGGAAACGTTGCCGCTTCCGAAGTCGCTCAAAAAGGGCGAAACGGTTGCACTCGAATTTTCGATTGTCCGCGAAGGGAACTATGCCGGAACAACCTACAAATTTCGATACTTCCAAAGCGAAGGCGAAGGAATGTTGACCAACGACAAAGGGCAGATTATTCCGGTGAACCGCTTTCAGTCGATTGCTTCCGATGACTTTGTGCTGACCTATACCAATCTTGCCGAAGAACAAGCGCAATTAGATTTTGTGTTTGAAGATAACTTTGGGCAACGGGTGGAATATACGGTCACGTTTGCAGGTAAGCGGACGGATGAAGAAAAGGAATAGATAAGTTCTTCAGTAACTTTTGGAAAGGCTCTTGATTTTCACCAAGAGCCTTTCCTGTTTATTTATTATTGATTTTGGTTGTATCTTTCTTATCTGTATCAATAGGCGATACTTTAATATTAACGTTTAATGTATCAGATTCAACTTTTAATGTGCTTTGAATATATTTTAAAGTCTCTTTCGTTTCAGCATCTTTCCCTTTTTTGATTATTGGATATGATAAGAAACATATCATCACCAATAATGGTAATAGAATGATAACAGAAATATTCCTGCTAAAACCATCTTGAGTTTTTTTCCAAAATCCGTTCTTTTCATTTTCTTTTCGCTTTTCAATGGATGGTTTATGTTTGATAAGTACAACAAAAATAAATAATGAAACCATGAATGCCATACAAAAAACTATATATTCTCCAATATCTTTGGCAATACTTATCATTCCAATACTAACAGTAACAAATGCCAAGAAAGCTGCAAATATGCCCAATATTGTAATCGTTTGATGTCGTTGAACTTGAAGTTCATCTTGTATTTTCTGATGTATTTCTTGAGATTCTTTAGAGACCCTACTTTCGATAATATTTACTGTTTTTTGAACAGTTTGTTCATTATACTGGCTGTTTAAACTGTCGTGTAAGGCTGATAATATTCGATGTTCATTTTCATATTTTTCATAAAATAATTCCAAGTATCCTACATTAATAGGGGTACAATCCAAAGATGCAAAGAAAAATTTATGTTCAAAATCGTTGTAGTTGTAAGTGTTTATCTTTTCGTCGGATATTTCATTTGCATAATCAAAAACGACTTTACCTTCGTGAGATTCACAAGTATAAAAACTATATGAGAAAAGAGGTCTATATTGATATGGAACACTTTGAGCATACTTTCGAATATATGAGAGTAAGTTGTTTAGTACCTCTTTTAATAAATCAATGTTACTTTTAATCTCTCCTATTTTAGGTCCATCAAGTTTTTCCTTTTTCCTAGCTTCCTCTATGGAATTACTTGTGAACTCACACAGTTTGGTAATAATTTGCAGGTAAAATGATGGGGTTTTATACTTATAACGCTCTTCTTTCGCGAAAGCCTCTATATCTGAGCATTGTATTTCCTTTGTCTTATTTTTATGAAAAAAATCTGAGAAAAGACAATAATTATCAACGCCCTTTATTACAGATTCATTGTATTTATTAATATCACTTCCCTCACCGCTATACACAGACTGATTGGGCAAAATTTTCTCAAAAGACAATATCTCATTTTCCTTTGATTTCTTTTCTTTCAGAAAAGGATTTTTTAAGGAAATATCCTCTTTGATGCAGAAATGCTTGATTTTTGACTTTAAATCTTCTTCCCCGATTTTTCCATTTATGATAAAGGTATAATCTATTTGCTTTTGAGCATTTCTTCTATTTTGTTTATCAGATTGAATTAACATTGTATATAGCAGAGATGCCATTTTGGCTTCACTCATTTGGAATACTACGTCAAGTTTAGTATTGTCAATAACCATCCGACTTAGCGATTCTTTGCGTTCTGATAAAAGTAAGAGTTTTTTTATATTTTCACTGTTAGTCTGATAACAATGGTCAATAATCGTCATATCAATAATTGACTCTACAAATCTTTCATATCCTAATGATTCTTTTTTACCTTCAAATCGATAATCTGGTTTGCAAAGATTATTGAATCTAATCTCTCTGTCTGTACTAACTAATACTAAATTTGAATCAGGTTTTTTTATGTATCTTTTTATTAAAGCACAGGCTTCTTTTGCATACCATGCAAGTTTTACAAACGATTTAATAGGGTATAAATAGAGTGCAGGAAATGGCTCACCTGAACTTTTTTCATCTGTAGCGATGAAAGAAGATTCAACCTCATCCAATCTTTTACTGTAATTATTAAATATTAAATATTCTGCGTTGAGAAATGATTTTGATAAATGAAAGCATAACAAATCATTTATCTTATTCAAAAATTCTTTTCTAGCCCCCTCTATGCATTCATCATAGCAATAATTTATAAAAAATTGAATATCTTCTGTTGATTGAGATTTAAATAGTGAGACAATATATGACTCAACATCTTCATCCCTATCCTGTATGCTTGGGTATTGCGTCCTAATAACATTGATTAATTCGATAGCCTCGATGAAATATTTCCCATTAGACTCCCATAAGCTAGCAGGGATTTTTTTTGTTTTTTCATCTGTTTTGATAGATATACGGTCTATTTTTATATAGGTCGTTTTGTCAAATTCGACCTCCTTATCATCACGAATAACATCAATTTTACTCTCATCACTTTTGATGCAATAGTAAATATCTCTATCCTCGCCAGTCCGAAGTATTACAGACAAATTCAACAGGCAATTTACATCTTCCTTACTTCGAATGTTCTTTTGCTTGGCAAAAGCCCAAACGACATCCTTATATGTCTCTAAATCGAACAAAAGAATGTTTTTATAAAGTGCGATGGCTTCATCAATATGTCCTATACGTTTTTCATTAGGTTGCATGATTGTGTGTATTTACAAGTTAAACATAACAAAAAAAGTTAGCCATAATGACTAACTTTTTAGTTGTCTTACTAGGTAAGAATATTAATTTCTTTGGGTGATTTTCTCAAATACTTGTTTCTCTATTTTTAAATTGAAAATATTGTCAACAGATAGTTTACCATCATTCGTTAATTTTGCTTTACTCCACATTCCCAATTGATGGGATAAGCTAACTAATTTATCAGTGTCATCAAAGGGGAAGCTATCATTACTTTGCAATGCGGCTATTGAAGAATCTATCAAAGCTTGATATTCCGTCAAACCCTCTCCTTGGATAAGCATGCTAACAATATTATTATTATTGAATTTATTCCCTTTAACAGATGGATAACTTATTTCTACAATATTACTATCCTGTGGTGTTTCAGATAAAAACTGACCATCAAAACTGTATCTAGGTAAAATGGAACGATTACTGTAAACATTTATTTCAACTGGCCCCTTATCCAAAGCAAGGAAATCACCATACACCTCAAAGAGAGTACCATCAACAGAAGAAAATTCTGGTTTTACACTCTCCAAGCAGACAAAATACAACAATTTCATATATCTTACAAAATTGAATTTTTGCAAGCATTCAGTTGTACTCAATCCTGGTGTTTTTTGTTCTTGCCATTTGACTAATTGTTCTACTAAGTAGTCAAAGAGAATTAATTTTTTTCGCACTTTACACATACTTTTGTATATAGCTAGTAGTACTTGAGATAAACACATTATATGCGTTTATGCCATATAACACATTTTTGACATAAAATGTTCACCAAATAGTAAACGTTTTATGGGGTGCAAAGTTACGATATGTTTTCGAGATATCGAAATATTTTTTGATTTTTATCTCACATTCAGGCTTTTTGCTTCTTTTTCACCCGCACAGGCTCATGGAAAAAGAAGCGGGCGGAAGAACCGCCCGAGAATCTTCGTTAGTTAGTCCTTATGCTCCCATATCGCATAATGGTAGCCTTTTCCACCTCGATAAGCAATACCATTGACCAAGCGCCGGAACACTGACCAACTGCAATCAGATTCCGTAAAATTGTCCTTGAAATTATCAGCATAAAAATGCTGTAACATGGTTTTTATCTCGCTTTCGGTGGCTTGGTATTCCGAATCGCTGTAAATGACAAAGGTTGTATTTTCGTTGATGTCCACTTCTGTAAAACTGACCTCGCTGTTTTTGATGCGTAAAATATCGGGGTCGCATTGGAAAAGGTCGTACACGTCGCAAAATCCGTTTTCCTGCATAAATGCGTATAATTCTACACTGTGGGCGGCTTCTTCCGCACTGTAAATTTCCCGCCTGATAACCTTTCGGCTGGTTTCCTGTATCGTTTCAAACTCATACAGATTTTCGTCGCAATTGGGGCAATAAAACGGATAATCCAATTTCGTTTCTTTTTCTACGGGTTGACGGCATTTGCCGCAAAGTCTATTCGTTTTCATACTTCTTCAAATTGGTTGATTTCACATTCAATGATTACTACTTCCACCTGGTCTGTGTACAGGTCGTTTTCTTTGGCGGCATCTATCGCCTTGACTTCGCTTGAAAATACGCCGAAACAAATGCGGCTACGTTTGGACTTGTAAATGTCCGTCTGAAATAAAATGTACGCTTTCATATCTTTATGCTATTGATGTTCCGAAAACCCTGTTAAATGCATCCCTGATTTCATCCCGCTTTAAGTAATCCCAATAGAGGGCGGCGGCGTGGTATGGGTCAATCTTACCGATTTCGTAACCCATTTCGTCTTTGGTCAAACGCTTTTTTTCTTCTAT